>NZ_JBSGQV010000009.1:0-127783 GCF_053606025.1 Streptomyces sp. NPDC055254
GGTCGGGCGTACCGTTTCCGCCCCGCCCCGCCAGGCCTCCGGAGGAACCGATGACAGCGCCGCACACCCCCGGCAGCGTCCCCGGCTCCGCCCCCCCCCCCCCCCCCCGCAAACCCCCCCCCCGCGCCCGCGGCCCCCGCCCGGGTGGGTGGCGGTCCCGGCCCCGGGTGCCCGCCCCGGGGGCCGTTGACAGGCGGTGACGCGCGGACGGAGACTGCGGGCGCGCCCCACCGGGCGTGCCCGGTGGTCCGTCCCGGTGCCGACACCGGCCCCGACGCGCCACTGCCCGTACGGATCCGCCCAGGAGAGCCCCCATGAGCATCCGCACCGTCCGCGACGTCTACGTCGTCGATGCCGTCCGCACCCCGATCGGCAAGTTCGGCGGTGCCTTCGCCGGGACCCGGCCGGACGACCTGGCCGCGCACGTGGTGCGCGCGCTGGTGGACCGTACGCCCGACCTCGACCCCGCCCGGATCGACGACGTGGTCTTCGGCGACGCCAACGGCGCGGGTGAGGACAACCGGGACGTGGCCCGGATGGCGGTGCTGCTGGCGGGGCTGCCGGTGAGCGTCCCCGGGGTCACCGTCAACCGGCTCTGCGGATCCGGTCTCGAAGCCGTCGTCCAGGCCGCCCGGGCCATCGCCCTCGGCGACGCCTCCGTCGCCATCGCGGGCGGCGTCGAGTCCATGACCCGCGCCCCCTGGGTGCTCCAGAAGCCCGAACGCGCCTTCCCGGCCGCCCACCAGCAGATGTGGTCCACCACCCTCGGCTGGCGGATGACCAACCCGCGGATGCCCGCGGAATGGACCGGTTCGCTCGGCGAGGGCGCCGAGCTCGTCGCCGACAAGCACGGCATCACCCGGGAGGCGCAGGACGCCTTCGCGCTGGAGAGCCACCGCAAGGCGGCCGCCGCCTGGGCCGCCGGGCAGTACGACGCCGAGGTCGTCCCCTACGGGGGCGTGGACCTGGTCCGGGACGAGAGCATCCGGGAGGGTTCCACCCCGGAGGCGCTGGCGCGGTTGAAGCCCGCGTTCCGGACGGACGGCACCGGTACGGTGACGGCCGGCAACGCCTCCCCGCTCAACGACGGCGCGGCCGCCCTGCTGCTGACCGACGAGGCCGGGCTCGCGGCCACCGGCCGGGAACCGCTCGCGCGGATCAGCGCGTCCGCCGTCACCGGCATCGAGCCGCAGCTCTTCGGCCTGGGGCCGGTGGAAGCAGTCGAGCGCGCGCTCGCCAAAGCCGGCCGCGGGCTGGGCGACCTCGCCGCCTTCGAGCTCAACGAGGCGTTCGCGGCGCAGGTGTTGGGTTGCCTCGCGGCGTGGCCGGAGCTCGACCCGGCCGTGGTCAACCCGCGCGGCGGCGCCATCGCGATCGGACACCCGCTCGGCGCCTCGGGGGCCCGGCTGGCCGGTTCGGTCGCGCACCAGCTGGCGGCTGCCGGCTCGGGCACCGGCATGGCGGCCCTGTGCATCGGCGTCGGCCAGGGCATCGCCCTCGTCCTGGAACGCTGACCCCACCACCCCCACCACTTGAGGCCACAGCAGCCCGAGGCCTCGCCTCCCGGACGGCCTCGGGCACCTCGGCGCGTCAAGGGCGGGCCCGCCGGTGGCGGTGCGGGCGCCGGCCCGGCGGGCTCAGCCGCGCGGCGCGGCCGCCCGCGCGCCCGCGCGGGCTCCGCGTACGCGCCGTCGAAGCGCGTGCCCGGCCAGTGCAACGGCAGCCCGTTCGACTCGCCCGCGGCCAGGTCCACGGCCGCGAGGTCGCGCACCTGCGCCGTGGCGCCGTCGGTCAGGCTCTCCAGGCGCTGGAGGCCGGGTGTGCAGACGGCCTCGGATCCGGCCGCGGCGGTCCGTCCCGCGGCCGTCGTCAGCCCGGCCACGACGATGATCGCGGCCGAGGCCGCGGACATGCTCCTGCTCATGTGGTTCCCCCTGGTACCCGGGAGCGGCTCATTCCCCGGTGCAGCGGCACGTCGGCGACGACGACCGCCGCCCGCGCTGCCCCTCCCGACCCCGGGGCCCGGGGGCGATCATTTCCGGTCACCGGCCCCGGGCAACTGCCCAATAACTGAACACAAGTGGCGCCCGCGGTCTGGCACGATGGCGCGTGCTGCCGCCCCCCGCCCCGAACTCCCCACCCGGAGGCCCCGCGCCATGCCGCTCCTCGATCCGACCCTCTGGCAGGACGGACCCACTCTCACCGGCGGCGCCGCTCCCGTCGTCGAACCCGCCACCGGACTCACCCTCGCCACCCTCGACCTGGCCGCCCCCGCGGACGTCGCGGACGCCGCCGTACGGGCCCGGGCCGCGCAGCCCGCCTGGGCGCGGGCCACCCACCTGGAGCGGGCGGCGGTGCTGCGCCGCGCCGGCGACCTGTTCACCACCCACGCCGACGAACTCCGCGACTGGCTCGTCCGGGAGTCCGGCTCCATACCCGGCAAGGCGGCCTTCGAACTGCACGTCGCCGCCCAGGAGTGCTACGAGGCCGCCGCCCTGGCCTCGCGTCCGACCGGGCAGGTGCTGCCGAGCGAGGCCCCCCGCCTGTCCTTCACCCGCCGGGTGCCGGCCGGGGTCGTCGGGGTCGTCGCCCCGTTCAACGCCCCGCTGATCCTGGCGATCCGCTCGGTCGCGCCGGCGCTGGCCCTCGGCAACGCCGTGCTGCTCAAGCCGGACCCGCGGACCGCGGTCAGTGGCGGACTCGCCCTCGGCGCCGTCTTCGCCGCCGCCGGACTGCCGGGCGGGCTGCTGCACGTACTGCCGGGCGGCGCCGGGACGGGCGCCGCGGTGGTGGCCGACCCGCGCGTACGGGTGGTGTCCTTCACCGGGTCCACCGCCGCGGGCCGCTCGGTGGCGGAACTGGCGGGCCGTCACCTGACCCGCGCACACCTGGAGTTGGGCGGAAACTCGGCGCTCGTCGTGCTCCAGGACGCCGACATCGAGGCGGCCGTCGCCCAGGCCTCCTGGGGCACCTTCTTCCACCAGGGCCAGATCTGCATGACCGCCGGCCGCCACCTCGTGCACACCTCGCTGTACGACGAGTACGTCGAGCGGCTCGCCGCCCGCGCCGAGGCCCTGGCGGTCGGGGACCCGTACCGCGAGCAGGTCCACCTCGGCCCGTTGATCGACGCCGCCCAGCGGGAGCGCGTACACGCCCTGGTCGAGGCCAGCACCGGACAGGGCGCCAAGCTCGTCGCCGGCGGCACGTACGAGGGCCTCTTCTACCGGCCGACCGTACTGGCGGGCGCCGCCGACGACACCCCCGCCTACGCGGAGGAGGTCTTCGGCCCGGTCGCCCCGGTACGGTCCTTCGCGACGGAGGAGGAGGCCGTGGAGCTGGCCGCGGCGGGCCCGTACGGCCTCTCGCTCGGCATCGTGACGCGGGACGCGGCGCGCGGGCTGGACCTGGCCGACCGGATCCCGACCGGGATCGCGCACATCAACGACCAGACCGTGAACGACGAGGCCGTGGCCCCGTTCGGCGGCGTGGGGGCCTCCGGCACCGGCGCCCGTTTCGGCGGCGAGGCCAACCTGGACGCCTTCACCGAACTGCGCTGGACGACCACCCGCGCCACGCCGGCGGGTCACCCGTTCTAGTGACCGCCCGGCATTGCGCCCCGCCGAGCGGAATGCCGGGGGCGGGTTGTTCGTTCAGGAGACAGACGACTCAAACAGGAGGTCCGGACCCGTGGCTACAGTCGAGCTCACCAAGGAGAACTTCGACCGGACGGTCAGCGAGAACGCGTTCGTGCTGATCGACTTCTGGGCGGGCTGGTGCCGGCCGTGCCTCCAGTTCTCCCCGGTGTACGAGAAGGCCTCGGAAGCCAACCCGGACCTGGTCTTCGCCAAGGTGGACACCGAGATGCAGCAGGAGCTGGCGAGCGCCTTCCAGATCTCCTCCATCCCGACCTTGATGATCGTCCGGGACCAGGTCGCGATCTTCTCCCAGCCGGGCGCCCTGCCCGAGGCGGCGCTGACGGACCTCATCGAGCAGGCCCGGGCGCTCGACATGGACGAGGTACGGGCGAAGATCGCCGCTGAGCAGCAGGGCGAGCAGGGGCAGGGCGAGCAGCAGTAGGGACCCCGCCGCCCCGCCGCCCGCAGGAGCGGTCTCGACGCGCGGGAGCCCGGCACGCCGGAGCCCGGCACGCCGGAGCCCCGCATGCGTGACGAGGTCCCGGGCGGGCGGCGACACTGGTCCGTATGACCGAAGCCGTGGAGTACGACGTCGTGGTGCTCGGTGGGGGACCGGCCGGCGAGAACATCGCTGACCGGACCCGCGCCGCCGGGTTGAGCACGGCCCTGGTGGAGAGCGAGCTCATCGGCGGGGAGTGCTCGTACTGGGCCTGCGTCCCGAGCAAGGCGCTGCTGCGCCCCGTCCTGGCCCGGGCCGAGGCGCGGCGGGTGCCGGGGCTCGCGGCGGCCGTCCAGGGCCCGCTCGACACGGCCTCGGTGCTCGCGCACCGCGACTACTGGACGGGCCATTGGAAGGACGAGGGCCAGGTCGACTGGCTCGGCTCGATCGGCGCCGACGTGTACCGCGGCCACGGGAGGCTCTACGGGGTCCGGAAGGTCTCCGTCTCGAGCCCCGAGGGCGAGCACCACGTGCTCACCGCCCGGCACGCCGTGGTCGTCGCCACCGGCACCCGGGCCGTGATCCCCGACCTGCCCGGCATCGCGGGCGCCCGCCCCTGGACGAGCCGCGAGGCGACGTCCGCGCAGCAGGCTCCCGGCCGGCTGCTGATCGTGGGCGGCTCGGTGGTGGCCGCCGAGATGGCCACCGCCTGGCAGGGCCTCGGGTCGCAGGTCACCGTGCTCGTACGGGGCGGGCGGCTGCTGCCGCGCATGGAGTCCTTCGCCGGGGAGCTGGTCGCCGAGTCGCTGCGCGAGGCCGGCGCGGTGGTCCGTACCGGGGTGGCCGTCGAGGCGGTCGTCCGGGACGGTTCGACGGGCCCGGTCACGGTGGTGCTGGAGGGCGGCGAGACCCTGGAGGCCGACGAACTGCTGATGGCGACGGGCCGCACGCCGCGCACCGAGGACATCGGGCTGGACACCGTTGGGCTGACGCCCGGGACCTGGATCGAGGTCGACGACAGCTGCCGGGTGCCCGGGCACGACTGGCTGTACGCCGTCGGCGACGTCAATCACCGCGCGCTCCTCACCCACCAGGGCAAGTACCAGGCGCGGATCGCGGGAGCCGCCATCGCCGCCCGCGCGGCCGGCACGTCCGCGCCGGACACCGGGGCCTGGGGCGCCCACGCGGCGACCGCCGATACCCGCGCCCTGACCCAGGCGGTCTTCACCGACCCGGAGGCGGCGGCCGTGGGCCCCACCCTGGCGGAGGCCGAACGGGAGGGGCACCGGGTGCGCGCGGTCGACTACGACCTCGGCAAGGTCTCGGGCGCGGGCCTGTACGCCGACGGCTACCGGGGCCGCGCCCGGCTGGTCGTCGACCTGGACCGCGAGATCGTGCTCGGCGCCACCTTCGTCGGCCCCGGCGCCGCCGAACTGCTCCACGCGGCCACGATCGCCGTCGTCGGGGAGGTCCCGATCGACCGGCTCTGGCACGCGGTCCCCGCGTTCCCCACCATCAGCGAGATCTGGCTCAGACTGCTGGAGACCTACCGGGGTTAGTGCCGTGAGTCGCCGACCACAGACGCGGCGAACACGAGGGCCGTCCGTGAACCGCCGGGGAGTCGGGCCGGGAGCCCGGGCGACTGAATCCGAAGACCGGAGACGAGGGAGTCACCACCGTGATCGTTGTCGCCCACCTCAGCGATGTCCATCTCGACGGAGGAGGCCGGGCCGCCGAGCGCACCCGATCCGTCATGGCGTACCTGGACGCACTGCCGTACGACCTGGACGCGGTACTGGTGAGCGGCGACATAGCCGATCACGGGACCCCGGCGGAGTACGAGGAGGCCCGCACGCTCCTGCGCTCGCGCCACCCGCTGGTGATCTGCCCCGGCAACCACGACGAGCGCGTGGCCTTCCGCCGGGGCCTTTTGGGGGAGGAGACGGCCTCCGCCGAGCCGGTCGATCAAGTGCTGCGCCGGGAGGGGTTCGTACTGGCGGTGTGCGACTCGTCCGTACCCGGTGAGCACCACGGCTTCCTGGAGGAATCCACCCTGGCTCGGCTGGACGGGATACTGGCCGGCACGCCGGTGGACACCCCGGTCCTGGTCGCCTTCCACCACCCGCCGGTACCGCTGCACACGCCGTACGTCGACCAGATCCGGCAGACGGGCGAGGAGCGGTTGGCGGTCCTGGTCGAACGGCATCCGCACCTCACCGCGTTCCTGTGCGGGCACGCCCACACGGCGGCCGCGACCACCTTCGCGGGCCGGCCGCTGCTGGTGGCGCCCGGCGTGGTCTCCACGCTCCGGCTCCCGTGGGAGGCCCGCTCGGGCTCCGACGAGCACGTCCACCTCGACGAGCCGCCCGCCGTCGCCTTCCATGTGCTCGGCGACGACGGGCGGTTGACGACCCACTACCGGGTGGTCGTGGACCGCCGGTAGCTACGGCCGTCGCGGGTCCGCGTCAGCAGACCCGAGGTGATCAGGTAGCGCCGCAGTGCCGAGCAGTCCTCGTGCACCGTCCGCAGCGCGTCGTTCACCTCGGGCTCCGTGTAGTCCCGGTCCACCGCGAAGAAGGTCTCGGCGAGGTGGACGAGCAACTGCTCGCGCCGCGCGGCCCTGCGCGGGATCGCGGTGAGCCGGCCACCGGAGAAGAGGTCGGAGACGTCCCGGCGCGCGGGGGCCGGAGCGGGGTGCGGTTGGTGTTCGGTGCTCTGTGACATGTCGGCGAGCCTGGCGCACCCCGCGCCGCCCGGCAACGCAGTTTCGCCCCGCCCGACCCGCGTCGTGCACCCGTGCCCGTCCCGGGCCCCAGGTCGGGGCCCGGTCAGGAGCCCGGGTCAGGGGCCCGGGTCAGGGGCCGACAGTGATCTGCTGCGCCGGGTTGGTGGTGTCGGTGACCTTGTACACGGCGTTGAAGAGGGACGCGGTCGCGCTCGTCGGGCAGCCGAACCCGCCGGTGACGGTGACCGGGACCGAGGCGTTGGTGAAGGTCAGGCTCGGCGGAGCCCCGTTCACCCAGGTCCCGCCGACGTTCGCCGGGGCGCTCGGCGCGGCCGTGACGGTGCAGTTCGCCAGGCCGGTGGTCTGTACGACGAGGCCGCCGACCGGCACCTTCATGGTGGCGGTGATCGGGGAACCGTGCTGCATCGACACCTGCCAGGCGCCGCTGGTGGTGACCGTGGGCGTGACGCCCGGCATGCTGGAGGTGCACGAGCTGTACGTGGGCGGTGAGATCGGCGACGAGACCGGCCCGGCCGGGTTGCTGTTGCCGGGGGCGGCCGGCACCGTGCCGGTGGAGACGGAGACCGAACAGGTCACCGTCACCGAGCCGGCCTTGAAGGTGGCCCGCCCGCTGAGGGTGGCCTTGAAGGCGTGACCGGCCGGGGTGACGGTCGTCGACCCGGCCGCGGGTAAGGGCGCGGCGGTGGCGGTGACCGAGGCCAGCGACAGGGCGCCGGCGGCGGCCATGCCGAGGGCGAGCGCGCTGCGTGTACGGCTCATGGCTGTGCTCCTTGGGGATCGTGGTGCGGGGTGGGGGTGGAGGTGGAGGTGGAGGTGGAGGTGGGGCGATCGGGAACATCCCCGGCGGGGTCCGCTCGCGGGGCGGAGTCCGTGGTGGCCCCGGCCGGCGTGCCGGCGGCCGTTTCGCTGCCGCCCGTTTCGTTGCCGCCCGTCCGGAAGCCGTCCGCCTGGCTGCCGCCCGTCCGGCTGCCGTCCGGCTTCGGGCTGCCGGCCCGCTGGGCGGCGTAGGGCTGCCAGGCGAACATCAGGCCGCCGCCGAGGATGCCGAGCAGGGTGCCGATCAGGAAGCCGCCCAGATTGGACAGGACCAGGGCGGAGGTCGCGATCAGCGTGGTGAGGACGCCGGCCAGGCCGCGCTGGGCCGGCGAGAACCAGGCCGTGAGGCCCAGCACGATCATGACGACCCCCATCAGGACGGACGGGATGCCCGCCACTCCCTGCTGGAGCATGATCTTCATCGGAGCCAGCGGCAGTACGCAGATCTCGGCTCCGGCGAGAACGGCGAGCAGTCCTCCCCAGAACGGTCTGCTCCGCCGCCAGCGGCGGAAACCGGCGCGCACCCCGGAGGGGGCGGGGTCGGAGGCCGAAGCGGCGGCGCCCGGACGGTCCGGCCTTGGGGCGGTGGCGCGTTTCAGAAGCATTCCTTCTTGCCCTTGCTGACGTTCATGCTGAGCCCGGACAGCTTGAAGGTGCCGGCATTGGTCGCCCAAGCCGTCTGCTGGAGATTGGTGATGCTGACGGTGTCCGCCTGCTGGGCGAAGAGGTCCTGCATGCCCTGGGCGTCGGCGGGTCCCTTGTCGAGGGTGGAGGCGTCGCGGCCGATCTCGATGTTGCTGAAGACGGCGTCACCCGAGAGCTGGGTCGCGTCGACGAAGAGGTTGCTGGCCTCGACCGGGGTCTTCTGGCCGGCGGTGAGGTTGAGGGAGATGTCACCGATCATCGGGAGGGTGGTGACCACCGACTGGCAGAGGCTGTTGAGTTTGGCCTCCCTGATGGCGGTGACCGCTACCGGTATGAGCTCCTGGCGGGCGTTGACGTCGACGCTGCCGTACTGGGCGAAGCCCTCGCCCTCCAGGCTCTTCGCCGACACCTTGAACTGCTGCCCCGACACGGCGAAAGAGGCGGCGAGCACGCCCTGCGCGAGGGCGACGCCGAGCCCGGCGGTGACGGCGACGGCGGGGAGGGTCAGGACGGCGAACCGGCGCCAGCGCACACGGCCCGCGGCTCCGGCCGACCTGGACGACTCCGCCGTCCCCGATGACTCGGATATGCCGGACAACTCGGAAGACTCGGATAACTTCGGGGAATCTGCCATGAGATCATCCCTTATTCGGTTGTGCACCGTTGTTACCGACGAGTTGAATGTAAGAGTGCCAATGGAGGTTGGCAAGGTTCCGCGGGCGCACCTTTCCGGCCGACTCCTACTGCTCCGTACGCAGCAGTTCGGCGACCTCCGCGTCCATCCTCCGGGCCATCGCCCGCGCGAACTCCGTGGCCATGACCTCACCGGCCACCGGCCGCAGGGCCGCTACCGCCTCCGTGATGTGCTGAATCTGCGTGGCCGAAAGACGGTCCAGCCCCTCCGCACCGATCACATGCCGCCGGAACAGTCCGACGAACCGGTCCGCCAGCGCCGCCGCCTGCTTCTGTACGAAGTCCCCCGCGTCCAGGATCTCCGTGAGCGGCACTCCTTGGCGCACCAGCGTCAGCGTCGCGTCCAGCAGCCGCCTGCTCGGATGCGTGACCAGATCGCCGTCGACCGTCACGTAGCCCAGCTCCGCGGCCCGCCGGGTGTCCGCGGCGGTTGCCGTCGGGCCGAACAGCTCCCGCAGCTCGGCCCGGGTCATCGTGACCGGCTCCTCCCGGACCCAGTCCCGGGTCATCTCCCGTTCCAGACCCAGGAGTCGGGACAGGCCGCCGCCGTCCTCCCACGCGTTCAGCAGCTCGGCGATGCCGTTGACCGTGTAGCCGCGCCCCAGCAGGTCGTTGATCAGCCGCAGCCGGGTGAGGTGGTCCTCGGAGTACCAGGCGATCCGGCCCTCCCGGCGCGGTGGCGGCAGCAGCCCGCGTTCCTGGTAGTAGCGCAGGTTGCGCACTTTGACGCCGGCCGCCCGGGCCACGTCCTCCCGGCGGTAGCGCCGTGCCTCGTCACTGCCGTCCCACTGATCCACCTGGCTGCTCACGCGGCAGAGTGTAGGACGTACCGGCAGGTCACATGGCCTGAGTGCGCTCATGACGCTTGACGGCCCGCAGGACCACGAACTTCGGTTCGCTCGCCACGACTTCACTGTTGCCGAAGAGGCGGCGCAGATGCGTGTGGTACCCCATGTGACGGTTCGCCACCACCCACAGCTCGCCGCCCGGGCGGAGTACCTTGCGCGACTGCGCGAACATGCGCAGCGCCGTCGCGTCCGTCGTCGCCTGGTGCGAGTGGAAGGGCGGATTGCACAGCACCAGGTCCACCGATCCGGGCGCCAGCATCGCGACGCCGTCGCCGACGTGGAACTCCGCCGGCTTGCGGGCCGCGCGCACGTTCGCGTCGTAGGTGGCCCGCGCCGAGGCGACGGCCTGGTACGACTCGTCCGTGAAGACGACCTCGGCGTCCGGGTCGGCGACGGCGACGGCCGTGCCGACGACGCCGTTGCCGCAGCCCAGGTCCACGACCCGGGCGCCGGCCGTGTTGGTCGGGATGTTCTGGAGGAAGAAGCGGGTGCCGACGTCGAGCCGGTCCGCGCAGAAGATCCCCGCGTGGTTGACGACGGTCAGCCCGGCTCCCGAGCCCCCGTCCTCGTCCACCGTGTACGTCAGCGGCCACGGCCCGGGGGTCGTGGGCCGGGTCGCCCCGGGAGTGCCGGGCGTACAGAAGATCAACCGGGCCTTCTTCTCGGCGAGGGAGGTCTTCGTCGGGCCGAGGATCTTCTCGAAGAGGCGCAGCGTGGAGGTGTGGATCTCCTTGACCATGCCCGCGCCTACGACGACGGTCCCGGCGTGCACGTGCGGGGCGATCCGGTGCAGCTGGTCCTCCAGCAGCGCCAGGCTCTTGGGTACGCGCACCAGCAGGACGTCGATCCGCTCGGGCGGCGGGTCCTGGGTGGTCAACAGCGTCACCGTCGACTTGGACGTGCCGATTCCGGCCCGGTCCAGGTTCGCCGCGGTCGCGGAGCGGGTGAGGGCGGAATCGGTGATCTGCGTCGGGTGGTACGCGGCGAGTGCCGTCGTCAGCGTCCCCCAACGGTCCCCGAGCACTGTGATCCGGCCGGCGGAGGCCAGGTCCACCGGCCCGCGGTCCCCGGTTCCGGAGTCGAGGTGGCGCAGCAGGTACTCGTCGGCGGCGTCCCAGGCGCGGAGCCGGTCGCGCGGGTCCTCGGGGAAGCGGGTGAGCTCGTAGGAGCCGAAAGGCGTGGTCAAACGGTTCATCGTGGGCCCAGGCTAACCGAGGCGGCGCCCCGATCCCGCATGGGCGGGGCCGGGCCGGGGCGGATCGCCTCCCGTACGCCCCCGTACGCGCCCGTGCGCGCCGCCCGCGGCCGGCCCGCGAGACCGCCGCACCGTGCGGGGGCTCGCGTACCGGGCGGCGGCCGTCGGTGAGCCGGTGGGTTCCCTACTCGGGAAGGTCGCCGGCCATCGCCGCGGCCATCCGCAGGTGCGGGCGGGCCTCGGCGGGCCGCCCCAGCCGCTCCAGGGTGCGGCCGAGCATCAGCCGCGCGTAGTCCTCCACGGGCCAGCGCTCCAGGATCGCGCGGAGCTCCTGTTCGGCGCGCGAGAGCTGAGCCGAGTGGTAGGAGGCGCGGGCCAGCAGCAGCCGCGGTGCCAGCTGCTCCGGGGCCTCGCGGGCCAGCGCGTCGAGGATGCGGGCGGCCGTCGCGTACTCCCTCGCCTCGAAGAAGAGCTGGGCCCGCGCCCAGCGCTCGGCGGCCGTCCCCTGCTCGTAGTACGTCTGCGACGCGTCCATCGGGTCCCTTCCACCGTTCAGCGGGTGATTGCGCAGCCTCCAACACACTTCTGGCAGGGAACATTCCACTCCACAGGGCCCTCGCCCCCCGGCTAGGTTGTCCGTATGAGCAATCTCGATCGCCAGCCCGCTCTCTCCGCCTGCGGCGGCCGCGGTTTCGTCGTGGCCGAACCGGTGCGCGAGCTCCTCAGCCCGCGTACGGTCAAGCTCGGTGAATCCACCGAGGTCCGCCGACTCCTGCCCAATCTGGGACGCCGCATGGTGGGCGCCTGGTGCTTCGTGGACCACTACGGTCCGGACGACATCGCCGCCGAGCCCGGCATGCAGGTCGCCCCGCACCCCCACTCGGGCCTGCAGACCGTGAGTTGGCTCCACGACGGCGAGGTGCTGCACCGCGACAGCGAGGGCAGCCTCGCCACCATCCGGCCGCGCGAGCTGGGCCTGATGACCTCCGGCCGGGGCATCAGCCACTCGGAGGAGAGCCCGCGCCCGCACGCCCGCTTCCTGCACGGCGCCCAGCTGTGGGTGGCCCTGCCGGACGCCCACCGCGACGTGGCCCCGCACTTCCAGCACCACGCCGAGCTCCCGCGGGTGACCGCCCCGGGCCTGACCGCGACGGTCATCCTGGGCTCACTGGACACGGCGACTTCGCCCGGTACGGCGTACAGCCCGATCGTCGGCGCGGACCTGGCCCTCGCCGCGGGCTCGGAGACGAGGCTCCCGCTCGACCCGGACTTCGAGTACGCGGTCCTGTCGATGTCGGGCGAAGCGCACGTCGACGGCGTCCCGGTCCTGGCGGGCTCGATGCTCTACCTCGGCTGCGGCCGCACCGAACTCCCCCTGCGCGCAACGTCGGACGCGGGCCTGATGCTCCTGGGCGGCGAACCGTTCGAGGAGGAGATCGTGATGTTCTGGAACTGGATCGGACGGTCCCAAGAGGACATCGCACAGGCCCGCGAGGACTGGATGAACGGCACTCGCTTCGGCGAGGTCAAGGGCTACGACGGTACTCCGATTCCGGCCCCGGAACTCCCCGCGACCCGCCTGAAGCCCAGGGGCAGGGTGCGCTGACCTGCGACTTGTTTTGAGGGAAAGTCGGGTGCGAGGGTTGCACGATCGTTCCGCTTCTGGAGGTCGCAGGGCAGTCACCGCGGCCTCTGCAAGCGCCTGCCGATCTTGAGGTGGAGTCTCATGTGAAGCAGGCTGTGGGCATGTCCAGTCGGACGAATGTCGACCCTTTGCTGACTCTGCTGATGAGTAGTTAGATGCGGCGAGAGGAAGCTCGGTCGCGTTTCAGGGCAGGGAACCTCATGCCGAGGGATCTGGTGAGCGGACTCCCCGGCTGCAGCGGACAGCTTCAAGTGAGTACCCCTCCGAGGCTGCAGCCCACTGCGGGTTTGTCGTGGAGGCGGGCGCTCGATGTTGTGAAGGATCAACAAAGCGCGGCGGTGGAGCCGCCCGCGCGCCGGCGAGGCGGGTGTCGGTCAGCGCGGTGGAGGCACGCAGACAGGCGCTGGATCTCGTTGCACGTGAGCGGTATGAGGCTGTCGGGTCCGGGGTGGTGGGCGTGTTCGTTCGCGCGGACGGCAGCGAGGAAGGCGTGCGCGAGCATGGCGAGGGTGACCCAGCGGGACCAGGACGTGTGGCGGCGGACCTGGTGCTCGTCCAGGGCGGCCAGGCCCTTGCCGGACTGGAAGAACTCCTCCACTCGCCACCTTGATCCAGCGACGCGCACCAGCTCTGCGAGCGGCACCGGCTCGGGCGAGTAGCAGCGGTAGTAGGCGAGTTCGCCGCTGCTGCGGTTTCGACGGATCAGCAGGTGGCGGTTGCCGGGTCGGGGGTCGGCAAGGTCGATGACCGCCCAGTCGTAGTAGCGGTGGCCCTTCGCCCCGGCCCCTGCGGAGAGCTTCTGCCAGGCCCGCTTGGGCACCTTCTTGGCCACGGCGTCCGCGCGGAACTTCCCGGCACCGGTGGTGGCTTCATGCGAGCACGCGACAGCGAGGACGTAGCCGGTGCCGCGTTCCTCCAGTGAGGTTCGCAGCTTTGGGTTGCCGCCGTAGACCTCGTCGCCCGCAACCCATGCGACCCGATGGCCGGCATCCAGGAACCGGGCGACCGTACGGGCGGCCAGTTCCGGCTTGGTGGCGAAAGACGCCTCCTCCGCAAGTGAGGCAGTTGGTACTCGGCATGCTGGCAGACCTGCCTCGCAAGAACTGCTGGACCATCTCCGAGTGGGCGGGGGAGGCCACTCCGGACGGCATGCAGCACCTGCTCGGCCGGGCCAAGTGGGACGCCGACCAGGTACGCGACGACATGCGTGGCTACGTGGTGGAGCACCTGCCCGATGACCGGGCGGTGCTGGTGGTCGATGAGACCGGCGACGTGAAGAAGGGCGTGGACACCGTCGGCGTCCAGCGTCAGTACACAGGCACTGCCGGCAGGATCGAGACCGACGGGAATGCCGTGGGTCCGGGCCGCGGTCAGATCGTGCACGGGCCCGGGTAGCGCGTCCGAGGCACAGATCAGACGGCCGGCAGGATCCGCGAGCACTTGCACGTTCATTCCGTGGTGCTTCTTCCTCCCCGAGTGGTACGGGCGGTCTGCGGCGATGCGGTCGATCGGCAGCACGGTGCCGTCGAGGCTCACGTACGCCTTCTTCCGGACAGTCGTCATGGCCTGTTCCAGCGTGGGCGCGAGGGCGGCCAGGAGGTCGACGGCCTCGCGTATGTAGCGGTAGGCCGTGGCGATCCCGATGCGGAAGCCTGCGGCGAGACGGGCGTAGGTGTCGCCGCAGCGCAGGTGGGCCAGGACGAGCAGGGCCTGCCGGCCGCAGGTCAGGCGACGCCACCGGGAGCCGATGCGGTGCCGGTGACCTGCGAGAAGACCGGAGAGGTGTTGCAGGGTGCGGCTGGACAGATCGATGCCGGACGGTTAGACAAGCACGCGAAAGCTCCTGGTGGACTGGTGATCTTGGTCGTGAACCCGTCTACCAGGAGCTTTTTTCATGTGCGCTGCGGGGTCGCCCGTCCAACCACCCGTCAGGTTGGAAACGGCTCCGTGAAACAACGAGGCCAGGCCCGTCACCTGCCTTTTTTGTTGAACCATCCGAGCGACTGGACGACGGACGCGCCGATGACGAGGATGCCGAGAGGAACGACCGTGAACCAGGTGGCATCGGCTTTCATGGCCGCGAGCAGGGCGATGGCGCCGAGGGCCAGCGCCAGGAGCACAAGCATGCCCAGAAGGACACGAATCTTGGAAACCAACGGAGAACTCTCCAGTGTTCGGGCGGGCTCTATCGACCAGACAGCGTTCGCTACCCGTTGGACAGCTGGCGACGGTTGCCCAGTAGGGAGTCAGCAAGCTGCCCGGCGTGACACCACGGCTCCGTCAGGAAGCTCATGGGTGAGTCTCCCAACTTCTCTCCCGAGGCACCAGTAGAACTACGTAATCGAATACGTAGGTTCACCGGGCGGGGCGGGGCGGGGCAGCGGCCAGCCGTACAGTGAGCCGTTGCCAATCTCACCTGTCGGATGGCCAGTTGGCCTGACGGACGGATGAAGCCCCTGGTAGATGGGTTTTCGACCCAGAGAACCGTCTCCACCAGAGGCTTCGTATGCTTGTCTACCCGTCCGGCGTCGACGTTTCCAGCTCTGCCCTGCGCTTCCTCACTGCCCGCCTGAGGGAACACCGTCGTGTTCTCGGCACCCGATGGCGGCGCCTGAGCGCAGGTGGGCAGGCCCTGCTCACTCTCGTCCACCTCCGCAACGGCCAGCCGTATGCCCAGCTCGCGGCTGGTTTCGGGATCGGCGCCACCACCGTCTGCTTGGCGAACCCGCCGAAGCCGTCCACCGCGCGGGTGACCGCGCCGATCCCGCCGACCTGCACCACCTGGGCCTTCACCAGGGCGAGGACTGCCGGGGAGACTCTGCCCTCCAGCCGCGTCGCGACCTAGCCCACCGACGCCTCCTCATCCAGGCCCTCCAGGGCCTGGCGGGCTTCGGCGGTCATGGCCGCGGCCTTCGCGAGGTCGTCGTCCGGGAGTGGTGGGTGCAGTGCCATCGGCGGCTGCCGCCCAGCGCCAATTAGGAGGCGACGAAGCGGATCCGTTCCGGCGCCCGAGGAGGACCTGAGCGGCTTGCCGCCGCCCAATTTCCTGGCCGAACGCCGCCCAGGCGGCTGCGGAGGGGCCTGCAGTAGGCGCAGCGCCTGGGCGGGGAACGGAATGGCGGCCGTGCTCAAGGCAAGGGCCCTGATCCTGGGTGTCCTAGGTTTCGGGCGGCACAACGCACTGAGAGCTGGACTCCCGCACGGGGGCGGGTGTGCGGGAGTCGGCGCCGTCCTACTTCTTGACGTAGAGCTCCTGGTACGGCGTGAACGGGAGTGCCTGGTGGCAGAAGTACGCGGTCCACTTGCCGTCCGCGATGCCCGCCTGGCCCGCTGCCCGGCAGGCCGCGGCTACGCCGCGGAAGGACTTCTCGTGGACGTAGCCCGCGGGGGGCATTCCGAAGCTCGACGACGAGGCCAGCGGTTGCGGTGCGGAGGTTGCGGCGAAGGCCTGGGGAGCCGCCGCTGCTAAGGCGGTGGCGAGGACCGTAGTGTGCAGGACGCGTCGTATCGAGCGGTTCATATTGAGTTCCCTTCGGTGGGTGGGGTGGTGCTGGATCATTCCTCGCTGCCTTGGCCGGCACCGGGTTCGGCTGCCTGCTCCGGATCCCACGCGGCGATGTCGCGGAGAGCAGCCAAGTGGCGAGCCAGGGCCAGGCGTCCCTGAGCCGTCAAGGAGAGCCAGGTACGGGCCCGCTTGCCGACGAAGGCTTTGCGGACCTTCACGTACTCGGCCTGCTCCAAGAGCGTGATCTGCTTGGAGAGGGCCGAGTCCGAGATCTCGATGGTGTCGCGGAGCGTGCTGAAGTCGGCCTCGTCGACCGAGGCCAGCGCGGCTGCGATGGAGAACCGCACCGGGGCGTGGATCAAGGTGTCGAGGGATTTGCGGGGATGCGTCACGGCATGGCCCCGGGGGTGCGGGCCGCCTTGCGTTCGAGCACGCCGATCACGAGGAAGGGCATGCCGCACAGGACGGCTCCCGGCACCCACCACAGTGGGTCACCCGAGAAGAACACGGTGCCGAGAGTGACGACGAGCGTGTAGACGGCCGCGCCCGACGTCGTCGTGAGGGCGTACAGAGTCCGGTAGTGCCGGGGCAGTACCGGCCGCGTCGCCGTGTAGATCACCAGGGCGAAGAACGGAATGAGCAGGACGACCGGAACGGCGTACTGCGCGGAGGGCTCGATCAGCAGTCCGTAGACGGCCGTCATCACCATCATCGCCAGGCCGAGCAGGAACACCACTGGGCCGGGTCGCCGGTTCCCTCCTCGCATCCGGGACGCCACCGCGTCCGCCGATGCAAGGGCTTCCCTCGCTTCGTTCTTGTCCATCGTCACGCCTTTCGCTGGGGGATTTCGTCGCATGCCGGTGCCTAAGCGCCCTCACCCTGGTCCCACTTGAAGGTGCGGACGGCGAGGACGACCGCCGCGGCGGTGGTGACGGTGACGACCAGGACGGACAACCACACCGGGTGGGTCGGCTCGCCCTGGGGCATCTGCGTGAGCATGAGGTCCGCGAAGAAGGACGTGGGCAGCAGGCTCAGCGTGGTGCGAACGGCATCGGGCAGGAGTTCGAGCGGGAACGCCAGACCGCTCAGGAACAGTGCCGAGAGCTGTACGAGCGTACCGACGTTGGTGGCGGCGTCCGGCGAGGCCAGACGGCCACCGATCAGGTACCCGACACCTCCGAACATGGCGAGGCCGAGCAGTGTGATGCCGAAGAGCGCCGGGAGACTGCTCGGTTCCACCTTGCCGAGGGCGACCCCCAGCACGAGCAGGACCGCCGCCTGGACGGTGACCATGAGAATCCTGGCGATCATGTGGGTGAAGACGAGACGGGCCCGCCCCAGGGGTGTAGTGCCGAGGAGCCGAAGCGTTCCCTTGGCGCGCAGGCTGGCCAGCGGCCCGGCGGTGACGGTCAGAGCTGCGCTGGTCACGGCGAGGAAGATGGCCATGGGGAAGACCAGTTGCAGGAAGTCCGGGGCTCCGGAGTCCTTGGGCATGGTGAAGCCGAGGCCGAGGAAGATGCCCAGCATCCCGAAGGGGAAGAACAGCGCGAAGTAGAAGTACTTCGCATCGCGTACGAGCTCCCGGGCGTGCATGAGGGTCAGCGCACGCGAGGACGACGACATCACGCCATCACTCCTTTCGTCTCCGCGGCACCGTGCTCGGCGGGCGGCTGCGCGCCGTCGCCCGCTTCATGGAAGGGGACACCTGTGAGGAGGCGGAACACCGCTTCCAGGCCGGCCTCCTTGATCTGGATGCGACGGGCTCCCATCGGGCCGGCCAGCAGGGCGAATGCCGCGTCGGAGTCGCTGGTCCGCATGATGACCTGGGAGTCGCCGCCGGAATCGCGGCTGTGGACATGGGACACCCCGGGCACGGCACGCAGCCGTGCGAGGTCGGTGCCGACCGGGACGGTGAAGTGCACCTCGCGTTCGGGTGCGTGGGTGTTGATCAGATCCTGCGGGGTTCCGCAGGCGGCGACCCGGCCCTTGTGCAGCACGGCGACCCGGTCGCATAGCACCTCGGCCTCCTCCATGGAGTGCGTCGACAACAGGACGGTTCCGCCGGCCCCGCGGTGCGCGCGGACCGCGTCCCACAGTTCTTGCCGCGCGTTCGGGTCCATGCCCGTCGACGGTTCGTCGAGCACCAGCAGACGGGGGCGGGAGATGAGCGCCGTGCCGACGAGGAGGCGCTGTCGCTGTCCGCCGGAGAGCTTTGACACGCGGACGTCGCGCGAGGCCGACAGGCCCATCCGGTCGATGATGGTGTCGGCGCTCTCGGGGTCGGGATAGAGCGAGGCCCAGACGCGGAGAAGTTCCGCCACCGTCTGCTGCTCGAACACGGCAGCGTGCTGCGGCTGGATCGCGACGTACTTGCGGATCTCGTCCCGCTGCGCCACGGGGTCGTATCCGAGGACCCGGACGGTGCCCCCGGTGGGGCGGCGTAGGCCGACGAGGGTCTCGATGGTGGTGGTCTTGCCGGCTCCGTTCGGGCCGAGCAGGCCGAAGATCTCTCCCGGCCGGACCGAGAGGTCGATGCCGGCCAATGCGACGACGTCCCCTTCGGGGCCCGGGTACCGCTTGGTGACGTTCTCCAGCAGGATCGCCGCGTCGTGGCGCGGGCTTTGTTCAGCCATTCCGCATCTGCCTCTCATCGGGTTTCACCGAGGTCTTGCCGTGCGTACCGCTGTCTTGCCAGATTGGCATTCACTTTCCAATTTGGCAAGTGGTTGCGCGAGAGGTAACGACATGTGGAACAGCCCTAGTTGGCGGACGCGAGTACGCCCAGGAGGCACTCCTCGGCCGGAACGAAACCCCACCGGTTCAGGTCCATGTGCAGGTAGTGGAGGAGCAACTCCGCCCGTGGTACGGGGTTCTCGTCGGCCGCCGCGGCGTCGAGGACGCGCACGACCGTTCCGGTGTGCCGCACCGCGCTCTCCCGGAGAGGGGCGTCCAATCGCCCCTCGGCCTCCGCGGTGCCCTGCGCGGCACGGTGGAGAAGGCTGCGCAGCACCGCTTGGTCGGGTGCGGCCATGCGGAGTTGCCGCCCCCACTGGCGGCGGTGGGCGGTCCAGAACGCCGTCTGTGCCGGAAGGTCGGGGAGCGCCGCCGGGACGAGACTCCTCATGTACGAGACGGCCAGCGCGGCCCGCTCGAAGAGCGGGGTGAGGCTGCCGATCCGCTGGTCGACGTACCACGCGCAGGAAGCCGTGAAGAGCTCCTCGGCCCTGGCGACCCCGCGTGCGCCTCCGTATTTGGCGAGTTCCGGTGAGTAGAGGCAGCACCGGACCTGTTTGACCATCGGCAATCCCAGCGGCACGGAGCCCGGCACGAGGCGCTCCGAGGAGGCAGGCTGGTCGAGCGCCTGCAACAGTGCGACGAGCTCGGGCATGCGTCCGTAGACGCGGTCGATCCCGTCGGCGGAGCACCTGAGGCGCAGCCGTAGGTGATGGCCGCTCATGTCCCAGTAGCGGGTGAAGAACCAGGCAGATGCCGCCTCTTCGGCAGCGCGCTCGGCCAGCCAGGGGATCAGCACCCGGGTGGACTCGTCTATGGCGTCCGGGTGCCCCGGGAAGGCGCGGACGTACCACCAGTCGGTCTCCGTGTCGGGGTCCGTTCGGTCCGTACGGTGCGCGGTCGGCATCATCGGTTCTCCTCGGGCCAGGCCAGCAGGGCTACGTGCTCGGTGACCCTGGGCCGGCCGAGGGCGTCGCGCTGGGCGTGCAGGGGACGCCCGGGAAGTGCCTCCACGAGCCGGAGGTGGCTGGTCTGCGGGCTGAGCCAGTGGTGGAGGACCCCGACCGACAGCGGAGAGGCCAGGGACACCCACATGGGTTTCCGGTCGGCCGTCATGCCGGGCATGCTGCCCGGGCCGCCGAGCTGGTGCACGAAGACCTCCTCGGGAATGCCGTGCGCGCGCCGGAAGGCGTCGAGCCGGACGGCAAGACCGGTCGCGTCGTGCTCGCCGCCCTCCGGGCGGGGGATCTCGGCGGCCGGCACGATCCACGAGGCGCGCCGGGTGACGAGACGGTGTGCGGGACCGTCGGTCATGCGCGGAAGTTCCACCACGCCGTCGCCGCAGAGCGGTCCCAGCTCGTGGGCCTTCGTCATCGTGTAGTCGGAGTGAAGCGAGCCGTTGACCCAGGGATCGGCGAGTACGGCGAGCAGCCGGACGTAGGACTGGAGCAGATGCTGAGGGATGAGCCCCAGGTAGGCCAGCCCGACAGGATGGCCGTCAGGGTCGAAGAGGGACAGCGTGTCGGTGCGGGCGTCGTGGATGAGTACGGTGTCGTCCAGGGTGATCCCGTTCACGGCCTCGACCTCGCCCGGCAGGACCAACGGCGGCAGCAACCCGCCGCATTCGGACTGCACGGTGTTGCAGTCGGTCCACACCACCAGCTCGCGGCGGGTCACGCCGGGCCAGCAGCTTTCCATTTGCGCGGCGAGACGTTCGCGGAAGCCGTCTCCGAGAAGTCGGCCGAAGCGGCTGAACAGCCCCCCGGTGCCGGCACCGTACTGGTTGACGACGAGCCGGTAGCTGCCCGCCTCGATGTCGGCACGGCTCGCCGCCTCCAGCTGGAAGAAGACTCCGGCGTTCGGCGGGGCGCTGGTCGGCCCGACCGGGAGCCAGGCGCGGTCCGCCGGGTCGCGTCGGCTGGCCATGTCTGCGAACAGCGCTCGGTCGAGCGGCGGATTGGCGTCCCGGTCGATGGTGAGGCGCATGAGGAAGCCGAGCGGGTCCCGGCAGACACCGCCCGCGCCGAACTCCGCGGTGAAGCTCTCCAGGAGCAGGTCGTAGAGGTGCGAGCGGAAGATATACGGCCGCATCCGCTCGCCCAGTGCTGTGAGGTCGGCCCGGACCGAGGGGACGGTCAGTGGGTCTGGCAGGTCCAGGTCCGTCTCCCGGTCCTCGTAGATCTGCCCGCTGGGTTTCCGCTCGCCCGGGTCGTTGTGCTCGTTCCACGCGGCAGTGAGGTCCCGGAGCTCCGCGGCAGCGGAGACCCGCCCCTCGGCGTCGTGCCGCCACACGCCGTCACCCAGGTCGTGGGCCCGCGACAGCTCGCTGCGCCCGATCGGGGACGCGGCGGTGTCGCCCTGCAGCAGCGCGGCAAGAACGGGGAATGGTGCCTCGCTCCTGTCCCATGGGGGGATGGGCTGTAGAACTCCGGTGTCGATCAGGCGGACGAACCGGGCGAAGGGCCGGGCACCGCCGACGGCGGCGAGGAGTTCGGTGAACGTGGCACCGGATCGAAGGCCGGCCAACGCGGGCATGGCGTAGTCGGCCTCGACGGCCCGGTCGTGGCGCCACACGACGCCCTCGGTGATGATCGTCTCGCTGTGGAGCAGCAGGCCCTCGGGTTCGGTGGCGGTGCCGGGGCGCACGGGGGCGACGCGGTAGCGCAGCAGTCCGGCCGTCGACGGGTCGCGCGCGAGCCGGCGCAGCGCCAAGTAGGCCATGGTCGCCGAGGTGCGGCTGCGTACGCGGCCCCGTCCTTGGAACCCGGCCTCGCCGACCGTGGTCAGCCCGGAGAAGGGACTCGTCTTGACGGCGGCGCGGGCGACGTACGAGTACAGCGTCTTCAGTTGCTTCGCCGACCGGGCCTTGTGATCGCGGTGCCGGATCCAATCGGGCGCGGCGACCGCCAGGGATGCGGCGAAGCCGGACGCTCCCGCGCCGTCGGCAGTGTCCCCGCCGTGTTCGAGGGTGCGGTGCAGGGCTGCGACGGCGTGGTCCCGGTCTTCGGCGAGCTGGGCGGTCAACTGTTCTAGCAGCGCGTGCCGTTCGTCGACAAGACGCACCCAGTCGTCCAGGAGGCGGGCCGCGTCGGGGGGGAGGCGCTCTGACAGGCGTTGCCGTACGTCCTCGTCCCACGGCAGCGGGTCCAGGCGGTTGACCGCTCGCTTGGCGGCCAGCACCCGGCGGCGTAGTGGTACGTCGTCATCGAGGCGGGGCACGACTGCGAAGAGGGCCTCGGTGAGAACGGGGGCAAGGGAGCTCAGGCGTTCCGCGGCGGCGGCGTGTTCGGCCAGCAGCTTGCGCGTGGCCGGGGCGACCAGGTCGAGGACGTCGGAGGGCAGTCCCGCCACCCGGGTCAGCACGACGGGGGAAATGACCAAGGAGGTCATCGGCCCACCGCCGAGAGGGCGAGGTCCACGGTGAGCGGGAGGGCGTGGAACATGGCGTAGGCGAGGAAACAGACGTAGGCCACGGAGAACAGTCCGTATGCCATGTGGCCGCGGCGGGCCATCTTGCTGAGGTTGGCGAGGTGCGAGGGGAGTTCCTGGCGCCGGATGGTGTGCCGCAGCAGTGCGAACGCGCGCCCCCGGGCGTTGGTGAGACCGGTCGCCGATTCGATGGCCGTGTAGCCGTCGCTGGGCATGAGCGGATTGAGGTTGATCACCAGCATCAGGAGCTGCATTCCCAGCAGCAGCGCGGCCGTGTCTCTGAGCAGTCCGGCCGAGTTCAGGGCGACCGCGCCCGACAGTGCGCAGAACCAGCCGTCGCTGAGGATGCCGGCCATGGCCAGGACGACGCGGCCGCCGCGTCCCCTGAAGCGGTAGGCGTCCGTGCGGTCCACGTAGGCGACCGGCATGAAGTAGAACAGGAGCGCGACCCCCAGCCCGCGGACCGGTGTGCCGAGTATCTGGGCTACCAGTGCGTGGGCGGTCTCGTGCATCAGGACGTACAGCAGCATCACGCCCGTGGCGATCAGGAACGCGGGGCCGGCCAGATCCTGCGGGGGCGGCATCGCAGTGAAGAGGGTGTGGAAGCCGAGCGTGTACCCCGTGAGCGCGCCGAGTGCCGCGATCAGCACCAGGAGCGTCGCCGGTGCGTTGCGCAGTACTGCGGCCACGGGTTCGAGGATGCGGGGCAGTGAGCGGGTCAGGATGATCCGTGGCATGAGCATGGACGTGCGCACGCGTCCACCGGCCTGCGGCTTGTCGGGCAGTTCCGAGCCCTCGAGGAGCCCGCTCCGGTCCAGGGCGCTCAGGAAGGTGTCGATCTGCTGGGAAACCGCTCCGGCGCGCTCCTGGTCGGCGCGTGAAAGAAAGAGGACGAGGTCGTCGCGGGTGCGGGTGCCGTCCAGATAGGTGAGAACCACTTCGCCGGCGCGGGTGATGCGGTGGTAGTTCCCGGTGACCGGATCGAAGATCAGCGGGATGTCGTCCATCCCGCGGATGACCTCCAGCTCGTCTCGGAGCTTCGGTGGCGAACTGATCACTGTCTACCTCTCCTGTACTCCCGGACGCCCGGGGCCGGCGGGCCGCGACCCGTTGACCCCGGGCCCTGCGTTGCAGGATGCTTCGAAATGAGAAGGCCGCCTTCCAGCGGCGCCGGTGACGGCGCCGCTGGAAGGGAGGGGCCGTGCCCGGCGGGCAGGTGCTGAATCGGTGTCAGCCAGTGAGGCACCGCCTGCCGGGTCCGGTTACCCGTACGTCGACGCCGTGGTGGCGCTGCTGGCCGAGCTGACCGGACACGACGCGCACGCGGCGGACGTCGCGGTGGAGAAGGAGCCCAGGGCGTTGCCCTGGGGCAGCTCCTCGACCGACAGTTCGCCGTCGAGGGCGTACAGATCGAACGCGTACGGGTCGCTGTGCTGTTCGTTCATTAGGTGTCACCTCTTCTCTTCTTCGCTGGTCGCGGCCTGGGAGGGCCGCTGGGGACGGAACGAATCAGCCGACGCAGGAGGCCGTGGTGGCGCTGCTGGCCGAGCTGGCGGGGCAGGAGAAGGAGCTCGCCGAGGTGGCGCTGGAGAAGGAACCGAGGGCGTTGCCCTGCGGCAGCTCCTCCACGAAGAGCTCGTCGTCCATCGCGTAGAGGTCGATGAGCTTGTCGGTGCTGTACTCGTTCACAGGAGATGTCCCTTACGAGAGTGTGTGAGCGCGCGGGACGGTCAGCCGAACGTCGACGCGCTGCCGACGCTGGAGGCCGAGGTCGCCGGGCAGGACGCGGTCGACGCCGAAGCGGCGGAGAACCAGCAGCCGAGGGCGTTGCCCTGCGGCAGCTCCTCGATCGACAGCTCGCCATCCAGGGCGTACAGGTCGAATGTGTCCTGGTTGATGTCCACTGGTCGTTTTCCCTTCGGACGGGGCTTTGTGGAGGACGTGCGCGGAGAGGAGGAGCCGGTGGCGCCGCCTCCGGGCATGTCAGGTGTAGCTGGAGAAGGACGTGAAGGAGGAGGCGGTGGTCACCGGGCAGGAGGCGGAGCTGGCCGATCCTGCGGTGGACACCGACGAGAGGGCGTTGCCCTCCGACAGCGTCTCCATCTCGAGGGAGTCCTCGAGGATGTCGTCCAGTACGTAGAGTTCCAGTTCGGGCATGGTTCGTTTCCCTTCTTTGAGGCGAGCCGGGCTCAGCCCGTGCAGTTGGCGGTCATGATGCTTCCGGCGCTGCTGACCGGGCAGCTGGCCGTGGTCGCGCTGGACGCTGTGCTGAAGGTCCCCAGTGCCACGCCCTCGGGGATCTGCTCGATGGACAGTGCGTCGTCGCCCAGGTCGACGCTGTGGAGATCGAGCTCCCACGCGTTGGCTTCGGACATCGGATCACTTCCTTCTCTTGATGCCGGTCTATCGGTTCACCGGTGGCCGGTCGGCCCCGGAGGTATCGGGGGGCGGCGTCACTGCGCCGCCCAGGGCCAGGGCGAAGAGCTGGTGCCGGCTGGCCCCGTCGCTGCGCAGCGGCAGCCGTACGGAAGCCGGGATGAACCCGGCGAAGACAGTGCCGACGAGTCCGACGGCCACGGCGTCGAGCCACATCGTGTAGGCGGCTGCCGCGGTGCGGGTCATGAGTGTCCGGTAGCCGTGGGCGCCGTGGAGGCGGCTCGCCAGGTCCAGGTCCGCGGCGAAGGAGACGATGGCGGCGGAATCGCAGAACTCCCTCTGGATCGTCAGGTCGTGCAGGGCTTCAGCCGGCGGCAGCGGGGCGACCGGGACGTAGGACCGCTGCGTACCGCGGCCCGTCTCGAGCGCGTACATGCCGGGTTCCAGGCCACTGAGCCGGAAGGCAACGACGTTGATCTGCAGCGGCATCCGCTCCTGTTCCTGCGGCCATGACGCACGGTCCGCCTCGATGCCCCGGGCGGCTACGTCGGCGACGAGTGAGGCGTCGACAGGCTGCGGTCCGAAGAACCGGATGGAGCGGCGCTTCTCCAGAACGGTGAGCAGGGAGGACCTGTCACGCTGTTGGGCGGCGAAGCGGACGGGCGGTCCGAGGGGTGCGGGCGGGCGGGCCGCGGGCCGCGCAGGCGTCGGCACGGTGGCGATGCCTGCGGTCGCGGGGGTTCGGAAGGCGGTGAGGAG
The DNA here is from genome assembly GCF_053606025.1 of Streptomyces sp. NPDC055254. Classification (NCBI taxonomy): domain Bacteria; kingdom Bacillati; phylum Actinomycetota; class Actinomycetes; order Kitasatosporales; family Streptomycetaceae; genus Streptomyces; species Streptomyces sp. NPDC055254. The sequence goes on from NZ_JBSGQV010000009.1 coordinate 25,465, forward strand.
CTCCGCGGCGAGGTCGTGCGGGCTGCTCATGCGTCGTCTCCCAGGTCGATGACGGCCGTGACCGGTTCCATGTCGGGGTTCGTCCCAAGGGCCGTGGCGAGGGCCTCGTCATCCCAGCTGGGGCGCAGGGCGCAGCCGATGCCCAGGGTGTGCGCCGCCTCCCGGGCGGTGGCCTGGGCGCAGCCGCTGTCGAGCAGGACGATGCGCAGGGCGAAGGCGGAGTACTTACGGGCGACCTTTGGGAAGTCGCCGGTCAGTACGATGCTGAACGGTTGGTTGCCGGGCAGGGCGTCGATCCGGGAGGACAGCCGGGCGAGGCGGTGCCCGGAGGTGACGTAGCCGTAGACGCCGGGGGGGATGCCCGGTGTGTTCCGGACGACGGCGTAGGCGGTCACCGAGCCGATGTTGCCGCCGCTTGCCGTCCAACGGGATACCTTGTCCGCGTTGTCGGCCCTGATCCCCGCCGTGACGGAGAGCAGCAGCGACAGCGTGTCCGCCCCGGGCCGTGCGGCGTTCCGGAGCGGAGCGGACCGGTCGAGCCGGTCGTGGCCGGGCGGTGGGAGCTCGACGGCGGGGGCGACCGGCCAGGTCCGGGAGACGCGCTGCAGAGCCAGGTTGGAAGGCTTGTAGTGCATCTGGTGGGCCTTGAGGTCGGCGAACTCCTTCGGCGGCATGGCCACGGACGCCTCGAAGCGCGTGGCTGGCGCGGCACGTTCCACAACGGGCCCCTCGGCTACGGAACAGCGCGGGCAGCCGGGCCGGGTCGCGGAGGCGGTGTCCCGCTGGCCGAGGGTCTCCAGGTCCACCACACGCCAGCGCATCGGCAGGGGTGTGGGCGTGGTCCGGGAGATCGCGGCGAACACGTCGCGGGCGAACAGCGCGGTGGCGAGCTCGTGGTCGCCGGCCGTGGCTGTACGGTCGTCGTCCTCGTCGTCGGCGGTCAGGCAGTCCAGGCACGGCGTCGTACGGGGATCGACCAGCGGGCCCAGGGCCGCACGGCGACCGCGCACGCTCAGGCGCAGCATCGGGATGCCCTTGTCCCAGCAGTGCTTGGCGAGGAGGTCCCGGCCTTCCCCGCCTTCTGCGCCCCGCGCACCGTCTCCGGTATCGGCCCAGACCGCAAGGGTCGCCTGTTCGGACGGAGTGTCGCCGGTGGCGAGGGTGACCCGTACGGAGCCGGTGAGCTCGTCGCGCAGGAGCGCGGCGAGGGCCGGATCGCCGAAGACCTCGATGTCGGCGGTGCTCAGGCGGGCTGCGGCCTCCTCCCAACAGGGGTTCACCTCGGTGGCGCTCCCCACCCGGGACAGGTAGTCGGCGAGCCGGTCGTCGACATCCGCGACTGCTTCGCCTTCCGTCGCCCGTGGCGGTCCTTCTTCGACGACGCCGCAGGTCCACAACAGCGAGAGTGCCTTGAACACGACCTCTTCCGGCATTCCAAGCTCCGCCGCGAGCCGGTCGTGTGTGCGCTCGCCGTCCAGCAGGGCGAGCAGGCCGGGCAGCATCTCCGTGGCGGACCTGCCGCGGAAAAGCTGCTTCTTGGGCGGTCCGGTCACCACCAGCTGGTCGGCTTCGGTGCTGACCACCAGGCCGCGGCGCAGCCGCGGCCGGAGGGGGATGCGCAGCTGCGGGTCGAACCGCGCGGCGGAGCCGACGGTTTCGGCCGTCATCATGGATTGATCGCTCACGCTGTCCGCCCTTCGGTGATCGAGACCAGTCGGCGCCACAGTTCGTCGCCGGCGGCGGTGGTTCGGCACCGCTCGCAGCGGTCCACCGCGATCACGGCAAACTTGCTGGTAGCGCCGGTGATTTGGTCGAACTTGCGCACGGTGCCGCCGATTGCCTCCTCGTCGCCAGGTGTGCCCAGCGCCTCCTCGATGGCTTGCCTGGCGAAGGCTGCGGCGATGCCGACGGCATGGACCGGATAGCCGGTGGGGTGGCGGTCACCTGTGTCGGTGGTGCCGTGCTCGGGGCGCCTGTGCTGGCTGCGCCGGCGCACGTAGCACTGGTGGCAGGCCGTGCGGCCGGGGACCACCACGGGGCCGCACAGCACTTCGGTGGCTGTGGTGTGCACTCCGAACCAGGGAGTGCCCCAGGCGAAGGCGGCACGGTCCGTCGCCTCGTCGATACGGGGCCGTTCATGGGAGGTGGCCAGCACGATGAGGTCGGCGCGGGGCCACAGACTCGGGTGGGTGCCCTCGTCGATCTCCATCAGGGTGATGTCGTGTCCGTGGTCCCGGGGGTCGTGTTGCAGACGTCGTGCGACGTCCTTGCCGAAGGCTCCCGAGGCGAGTACGAGCAGGTGACGATTCATGACCTACCTCATGCGAAGGGCTGCGGGTCGGGATTGATGCCGTCGATGTCGTGCACGGGATGTCCCATGGCGCGGGGGGCCTCGTAGAGGCGGGGATGGGCGAGGTAGCGGGCTCGGTGGGCGAAGGAGAGCGGCATCAGCTGCGGCACCATGACCCGTACGGCGGTCGCACCCACCTGGCGGGCCTCGTCGGTCGTGATGTCGACGACCACGACCTCGCAACCGGCCCGGGACAATCGCTCCAGGAGCCACGGGAGCTCTTGCGCTCCCTGCGCGGGGCGTTGCAGGTCCGCGAAGGTCCGTACGGGGCGCTCGCCTTCCAGGAGGAACTTGAACCGGTGGCGCTGGTCGGGCTTCCCGGCGAGGAGTGCGCCACCGATCACACTGACGATGTCCTGCGGGTCGTCGGGGTGCGTGTGCCGGCTCGCGTGGGAACGGAGCGCGATGCGTAGTGAGGCGGCCTCGCGGTGCAGTTTGGCGATGGCCTTGCCGGGGTCGGTGTCGCATGTGGCGACGACGAGTTGGGCGAGATCGGGGTCGTGGTCGGCCAGCTGCACTCCGTAGATGACCGGAATGCCGAGATCCGTCGTGGCGTCGAAGAGCAGGGTGCGGATGTTCTCGTTGGCCGCGCGTTCCACGAACGCCCGGTGTTCCGGCGCTAGGTCGTCGGGTGCGAACTCCAGTCGGGGAAGCCGCAGGCGCTGGAGCCAGGTCAGGGCGATGGAGTCCCGTTCGACGACTTCCATCAGACCGTTGGCGATCGCGGCCAGCGGGTCGGCGTGGGTGGCGCAGCCCGTGGAGACCGGGTGAACGAAGCGCTCCGCAGCCGACTCAGGTGAGCACTTCAGGTAAACCTGGACGGCCGGAACGTATACCTTCCGGCCGCGGGCGAGGGACCAGCCTTCAACCCAGCGCAGCGGCATGCGCGGGTCGGTGGGGACCAGACCACAGCGCGGGTCGGCCAGTTCGGCCGGTGCGAGGTTCGGCCATTTCCAGGGCGGAATGGCGTCCTCGCCGAGCTCCTCGGCGGTCGCCCAGATCATGTCCCGCGGGGACCATGCGCACGAGGAGTACCGTTCCAGGGATTCGGCGGCTGCGAGGTGGGCCGCCGTCTCGCGGTCCAGCGCTCCTCCGGCCCCGTCGAAGTTGCCGGAGGAGGCGTCGTGTGTCCACTCCGACTGCGCTGCGAGGACGGCTCCCGGGTTGCCCAGAGATCCGGAGAAGACCGCGAAGTCAGGTTCGCCCTCTGTTACGGGCAGCCAGGTCAGCCTCGACACGAGCCCGTACGGCGACACCAACCTTCCGATCCGGCGCAGGGATTCGGGCACCGCGGCTCCCTGGGGCGTCGCCTGAAGCGTCCTCATTCCCCACCCTCCTCGACCGTCTGAGATCCGGCTGAGCCGCATCGGATATCTCGACCCATTTGCGTTCGTTGAAGCCGCAAACTGATTTCCCCCATTCCGGACACGCGTAAGACACTTCGTGTCATCAGGCCAGCCCATTGCTAGCCATGTTGGGTCTTCCGGCCACTACCTTCTGGTCACTAGCGGGAGGGCAGATGACATGTTTGACTCCGTTGGGCGCCGTTCGCGGCTCAGGTTCACGATCTGTCGCGAACGGTTGCAACCTTCTACACGTGGTGGACAGGTCGGGGCGCTGTTCGCCATGACGGATAGTTTTGAAACGGGGATGAACAGATTGGACAAGGCGCACGAGGACGACTTCGCACGGCACGTCGTGGGTGTTCGATCAGCACTCAGACGCAAGGCCTTCGTACTGGTGGGGGACTGGTTCGCGGCTGACGATCTTGTACAGCAGACGCTGATTGCCGTGTATCGATCTTGGGAACGGCTGGATCACCACGAAGCACTGGCCGCCTACACCCGCACCGTGATGGTGCGGCTATTCATCGACGAACGACGCAGGCACCGCTGGACCCGTGAGCTGCTGCAGGACTCGTTGCCCGAACCGGAGCCCGGACCCGAGGAGTTGGCGCGGATCGGGGACAGGTTGGTCCTGCTCGAGGCACTGGCCACTCTCACCCCGCGGCAACGCAGCCTCGTCTACCTGCGTTACTGGGAGGACCTAGGGATCGAAGAGGTCGCGCAGATCATGGACTGCTCCTCCTCGACGGTCCGCAGCTCCACCTCGCGCGCGCTGCGAATCCTGCGCGAACGACTCGGCGAGTTGGGATCCCGCCGAAACGAAGACTGACCCGCGGGCATGCCGATAGATGGGCAACTCTGACGACCTGGTAGGGGGGTGTCCTGACCTGCGTGGATGCGGGTACGTATGCCGCATCCGGTGGTGGGGTCAGGACACTCTTCCTGTGCGTGGTCCACAGCGGGCCCCGGCACGGCGACGGTCCGCTGAGGACAGTCCGCCGGGGACGGACCCTTGCCAAGGGTCCGGTAGCCCGGCATTCTGGAGGACGGGTGTGCGCAACAGCATCGCCAGGCTGCTCATCAGGAGACGGACAGGAATCCTCAAAGGTGCCAGTGGCCCTCAGCGATCTCCATAACTGCTTATGAGACCAATCTATTCTGCCCTCCATTTCCCATAGGGTTGATTCATGAGTGAGAATATGCGAGATCAGGCACCAGAAAGCGAGCGCGAAGCTTCGGAGTCACTCCGTGAAACCTTGCGCGCCCTCCTCGGCTCGGCCCCGGCCCCGCGCCCTGCATTGAGCGACGATGAACTCATCGCGATGATCCGCGGATCGGCTGACGACCCCCAGTCAGAGGAAAAACTTCAGTAGCCGGGTACTGCCGCACCGTGTTGACTGAAGCCGCCCGGAACGCCAGAAATGCCGATCCAGCGGCTACGTCAACTCGTTCGGAATGGTCAGCTCCTCATCGTGACCAGAGCAACTGCGGTCATCGCCGCTTGCATCTCCCGTATCGCCTTGCGGACGCTCTCGCCGACCCATTGGCCCTCGGATATCTCCCGCATTCGCGGAACGACCTCTCGCGGCGGTCGGTCGGGGAATGCCAGGCGGTGCAGCTTGGCGCCGTGCAACAGTGCGATAAGGCCGGCCGAGCGGTCGTCGGGCTCGGCACGCCGCAGGACCACTTCTTGGAGCCGTGCACGCAGCTCCCTCTCGACCGAGCCGTCCACCTCGGGAAACCGTCGCACCGGGAAGATCCCCAACACCTTGCGCTGCTCTTGGCCGACCAGGCCACGCTCCCTGAGAGATGCAACGGTGGCATCCAGGACCTTGCGGTTGTCCTTGGTCAGCCACGCCGTCACCTTCGGCGGCCGGCGTGTCCCCGCCGCCCAGGTATCGATCATCCTGAGTCGGCCGTCGAGTAGCCCGACCCCAGTCGGAACCGTGTCGACCACCGTGATCCGACCCCCGTCCACAGAAAGACGGCCTGCCAGCACCAGATCGAGAACGATCCCACCCGCAACAGCCCACTGGCAGGCCTGCCGCTCACGGACCGCCCCGGCCTCATCGTCCAGCGACAGCAGCATGATCTCCTCGGCCAGTGTCACGATCACGCCGGTCCCCCGTCACTCGACTCCACGGCTTGAGACGTCCAAGACGGGCAATCAGTTCCCCTTTACGCCCTTCTACCCCGAGGACATAGCCGCGCACGCACGTTGCTTGGCCGCCGATTGGCTGACGGCGGTCTCCGTAAGCGGTTCTGATCCACTCTTGTATCTCAAGGTGGGTCCAACGGTGACGGCATCGAAGCCCCGGCGAAGGCGGCGGGCCAGGCTGCACAGCGGTTTCAGCCCGGTGTGCCCGGCATCGGTGAGCTGGCCGCCACCATCGACCGGCTGCGCACGCTGACCGCCACCGGCGACTTCGCCTACTTCACGACATCGCCCACTTCATGGCCGCCCTGCCCCTGCCGGAGCCGTCGACCATCCGCTGGACACGAGCGAAGACGATGTCCGCTCCTCGTGGCGCGGCCCGGTCCAGGCCCGGCAGGCCTGCTTGCGGTCGATCTTCTCGTCGAGAGCTTCGACCTTCTGGTCGAGGTTGTCGATCTGGAGGCGTACCGCGGTGAGGTCGGACTTGATGATCCCGAACTCGCGGTCGTGCTTCTCCGCGACCTCTTCGAAGCGCCGGGTCAGGGCAGCGAGCTCGCCGTGGGCGATGGGGCCCTCGGGCACGCGGATACTGAACGGCCGGGGGCGGCCCGAGCCACGGGTCGCGACCACTCTGGGTGCGCGCAAAGCAGCCACCCGGTAGCGTTGAAAACGTGCGTTCCGCCCAAAACGCTGCCTGGCCCGGCAGGGCCGCCGCCGATGTCGGCACAGGAACGAGATCACACATGCCAAAGCACAGCATCCCCGCGGTGACTGCCGCGGCAGCTCTGGTCTGCCTGGCAGTATTCGGCCCCACACCGAGCAGCGCCGCGTCAGCACCCGCCCAGCCGGCTGGGCCCACCCCGGCAGCCCCGTCCCGGTTCGTGCCCGGCCCCTGTCCGAAGCCGCCCGAGCCCATCGAAGCGCTGAGCGACGCACGCTGCGGCTTCCTCGAGGTGCCCGAGAACCGCTCCCGCCCCGGCGGCCGGACCATCAAACTGGCCGTGGCGGTCATTCCGGCCGCCTCGGAGAAGCCCGCCGCGGACCCGGTGGTGTTCATGGCGGGCGGCCCCGGTGCCGACACGTTCGACGACATTCCGTTCCTCGTCGACTCCGGCCTGAACAAGGACCGCGAACTGATCATCATGGGTCAGCGCGGCAACCTCTACGACCAGCCGAACCTCGCCTGCCCCGAGGTCGACAGGTTCAACGCGCAGGCCGTCGGCTTGGGCTACGACGCACAGCAGGCGGAACAGATCATGCTGAAGGCGGTGACGGACTGCCGGGCCCGCCTCGTGGCCGACGGAGTCGACCTGAGCGCCTACAACAGCACCGAGAACGCCGCGGACTTCGCCGACCTGCGCAAGGCACTGGACATCCCCCAGTGGAACGTCTACGGCTACTCCTACGGCACCAACCTGGCCCTCACGTACCTGCGCCTGCACCCCGAGGGGATCCGCGCGGTGGCGATCGACTCGATCGCACCCTCCCAGTTCGTGACTCTGCCGTGGACATGGGGCAGCACCGCCGAGGGGATCCGCAACATCTTCGAGGCGTGCGCGGCGCAGCCCGCCTGCAAGGACCGGTACCCGGACCTCCCCCAACTGTTGACGGAGCAGGTGCGCAGGCTGGAGGCGCAGCCCCTGACGCTGAACGTCACGCCGCCGGACGGAGGGAAGCCGGTCAAGACCGTCCTCGACGGGGGCGCGCTGCTGAACCTGATCGTTGCCTTCACCCCCCGGCCCAAGGACATCCCGGCGGCGCTCGAAGAACTCAGCAACGGAAACCCGGAGCGCTTCGCGAAGGCCCGCGCGGGCGGTTCGGTCCAGAAGGTCGGCGAGTTCGCGCACGGCCTGACGAACTCGATCGCGTGCAGCGAATGGGCTCCGGGGTACTCGGAATCCGACGTGCTGAAGGCGGGGCAGAAGGCCTTCCCCGGGTGGCCGGACACGGTCCTGGCGCAGCCACCGCAGCTACCCTTCCAGTATCCGGTGTGCGGGATCTGGAACGTTCCGGACCGTGCGAAGGTCCAGCGGGTGCCCACGTTCAGCTCGGTGCCGGCACTCGTCGTCTCCGGCACGTTCGACGTGAAGACCGGGGCGAGTTGGGCGCAGGGCGTGGCCCGCAACCTGTCCAACTCGACCTCCTTGGTGGTCCCCGGAATCGGCCACTGGGTGGTCCCGCAGTCGCCTTGCGCGCAACGCGTGCTGGCCTCCTTCCTCGCTCGCCCGACCGCGCCCGACACCAGTTGCGTGGACGATCTCGAGCCCGAACCGTTCACGATCATCCCGAAGTAACCGGGAGGGCAGATGAGACGCCACCACGCGCCCCGTCGTCGGCGCACCGCACGACGACTCCTGGCCACATCGGCCGGCATGGCGACCGGTCTCCTCGTCACCAGCCTGCTCACAGCGCCCGCCCACGCGCAGTCCGGCACCAGCCCCAGCCCCGGAGCGCCGATCGGCACGACCGCCCGGACGGTGGGAGACGCCCGCTACGAACCGGGCCCCTGCCCGAAGACACCAGAACCGATAGAGGAGCTCGAAGGGGCCCGCTGCGGAACGCTCACCGTGCCCGAGAACCGAGCCGAACCCAGCAGTGAAACGATCAAGCTCGGTGTCGCGATCGTGCCCGCCGCGGCCGACACACCGAAACCCGATCCCATCGTGTGGCTCGCGGGCGGACCCGGAGACGACGCCGTGGGGGAGGCGAAGATGGCCATCGACGGCGGCCTGAACCGCGACCGTGACGTGATTTTCATGTCCCAGCGCGGTACGTACTCGGCCGACCCGGCGGCCCTCTGCCCCAACATCGACGAGTTCAACGCACGCGCGGTCGGCCTCGTCCACGACGCTCCGTCCACCGAGCGCCTGCACGTCGAGGCCACGAAGGCCTGCCGCGACCAACTGGCGGGCCGCGGACTCGACCTCAGCGCCTACAACGACACCGAGAGCGCCGCCGACTACGACGACCTGCGCACCGCGCTCGGCATCGAGCAATGGAATTTGTACGGGATCTCCTACGGCACCCACCTGGCGCTGGTCTACATGCGCCTGCACCCAGAGGGACTCCGCTCGGTGGGCATCGACGGCATACTGCCGCCGTCCAAGGCAGGGTCGGCGGCGACCTGGAGCAGCGCCCGGCAGGGCTTCGACGGCCTGTTCAAGGCCTGCGCGGACCAGCCGGCGTGCAACAAGCGCTACCCGAACCTGTCGGCCACCTTCGACAAGCTCGTCAGCGACCTCGAAGCCAAGCCGGTCACCACCACCGTCACGCTCCCCGGCGACGACAAGCCGGTCAAGGTCGTCCTGGACGGCGGAGCCCTGGTGAACTGGATGACCTCCGCCACCCACGTGGCACCCCAAGTACCCGCCGCCCTCGACGAACTGGCCAACGGCAAACCGCAGCGGATCGCCCAGCAGTGGGCGGGCGGCAAGCTCAGCCCGGCGGCCATGGGCAGGGTCGCGCACGGTCTCGCCTACGGCGTCTTCTGCAGCGAGTGGACGCCGTACGAGACCCAGGAACAGGCGCTCAAGGGCGGACAGGAAGCGTTCCCGTCCTTCCCCCGCTCGGTACAGGCCCAGGCTCCGCAGCTCACTTTCCTCCGCCCGGACTGCGAGGTCTGGAACGTTCCCCCGGCGGCGCCCTCGATTCGGGACGTCACCCGCGGCGACATCCCCACCCTCGCCCTGTCGGGCAGCTTCGACTCCCAGACCGGGGCGGACAACGGTCCGTACGTCGCCCGCACGCTGAGCAAGGCCGAAGTCGTCACGGTCCCCTACGAGCCGCACGTGGTGTTCGCCACCTCGAAGTGCGCCCAAGAGATCGCCGTCTCGTTCTTCGAGACCCCGGACGCGCCGAAAACCGGATGCCTGAAGGGCCTTGAGCCGCCTGAGTTCGAGATCGCTCCCTGACCCACGCCGCTCCGGGGCCTCGATCCTGCCGGTCCTGCTCCCCATGGCGGTCCTGATCGTCGTGGCGGTGGCCGTGGGGTCGTGGCTGCAGGGGCCGGCCTACTTGGCCCTGGCGATGTCGGTGTCGATCCGGCCGGCGGTCTTGAGCAGGCCGGCGTCGAGGTCGGCCACGTCGCCCTTCTCGTACGCGTACCCGAAGTCCTGCAGCGTGAGCTGGTACTGCCCGCCGTCGGGCTGCGCCTCGGCGGTGCCGGACTTCGGGTGCCGGGCGATGTCCAGGAAGGTCCGGAAGCCCGGGTCGGAGTCCAGCGAGGGCGAGTTCAGCGCCTCGATGGTCGACGGCACGTTGTGGATGGCGTTGGCGAAGGACACCACCGCGTCGGTGTCCGTGGCCATGTACCGCACCAGCTCCCACGCGGCCTGCTGCTGCCTGCTGCCCGCCGACACGCCGATGATGGTGCCGCTCACGTAGCCCTTGCCGTAGTCGGCGGCCTGCTCGTCGGGCACCGGCAGCGGCGCGGTACCGATCTCGAACGTCGCCCCGGCGTCCCTGGCCATGGCGAGCCGCCACTCGCCGTCCAGCTGCATGGCGACCTGTCCGGTGTGGAAGGGGTGCTCGGGGCCCCACTCGTCGCCGAAGGAGGACCGGTACGTCTCAAGGCGCTGGTAGCCGCCCAGGCGGTCGACCAGCTGCTTCTGGAAGGTGTACATCTGCGCGAAGGCCGGCTCCCGCGCGATCGCCGACTTCCCCGCGGCGTCGAAGTACGTCACCGGTCCCCACTGGGCGGCGTAGTGCATCGGGGTCGTCTCGTACCCGTGGAACGTGGGCATGAAGCCCAGTTGCTCGTAGCCGTCGCCCTTGGCCCTGGTCAGTTTCTCGGCGACCTCGGCGAACTGGCTCCAGGTCCTCGGCGGCTCGCTGATGCCGGCCGCCTCGAAGGCGTCCTTGTTGTAATACAGGCCGTACGCATCGGTCAGCAGCGGCAGCGTGCACTGGTTGCCACGGTACTGGGTGTACCGCAGCAGGCTCTCCGGAATGATCTTTTCCTTGTGCAGGCCCTCCTTCTCGAAGAAGGGGTTGAGGTCGGCGAGGACCCCGGACGCGCAGAACCGACCCACGCTGTTCGTAGAGAAGGACGACACCACGTCCGGCGCCTTGTCGCCGCCGGCCCGCAGTGCCTGGTTCAGCTTGTCGTCGGACATGTTCCCGGTGACCCTGACCTCGATGTCCGGGTGGGCCTTCTCGAAGCGGGCGACGTTCTCCTGGATCGCCTTGACCTCGTTCGGGGCGCTCCAGCCGTGCCAGAACTCAATGGTCCGGGGCCCGTCGGCGGAGTCCTGGGGGGCCGAGCCGCTGTGACCCGTACACGCACTGGTCAGAGCAAGTACCGCAAGTGATATGAATCCGGTGAGAGCCGGACGGAACAGACGTCTTCTGGGCATGACGAGCTGCCTCCTCGCAGTCGTGGGGTGGAGTTGATCTCGCGGGCGGGGCAGCACCCTAGCCCCGATCGGGATGCGCGTCGCAACCCGCCTGCGGTTCGGGGCGGCCCCGGCATCACCCGGGGGCGGACGGCGCCGGGGCCCGCCCCCGTGCCCGTCGTGCGCCCCCCGGCTCAGCTCCGGGGCCCGTACGTGGTGGACAGCGCACGAGGCCCCCAGAACCGCTTGGCCGGGCCGGTCCACAACCGCTGCACCTCGAAGGTGCCGCAGCGCCGCAGCAGCTCGCGGAAGGCGATGCGCACCTCCATGCGGGCCAGTGCCGCGCCCGTGCAGAGCGTGGCACCCTCCCCGAAGCCCACATGGGTGGAGCTGTTCGGCCGCCGCAGATCGAACCGGTCCGGGTCGTCGAACTGCCGGTGGTCCCGATTGGCCGCGCCCCGCAGCAGGATCACCCGCGCGCCCGCCGGGATCCGGACCCCGTGCTGCTCGATGTCCTCGGCCGCCTCGCGCGGACTGTGCTGGGTCGTGCTGTAGTAGCGGAGGGTCTCGTCGGCGAGGTTGCCCAGCAGCCCGGGCTCGGCCCGCAGGTCCTCCTGCTGGTCCGGGTTCTCGCACAGCGCCCGCATGGCGTTGCCGATCAGGTGGGTGACGTTCTCCAACCCGGCCCCGAGCAGCGTGAAGGTCAGGGAGAACAACTCGCCCTCGGTGAGCCGCTCACCGTCCTCCTCCGAGACCTGCACGAGGTCACTGATCAGTCCGGGCGGGAGGGGCCGGCCGCGGCGCAGCAGACTGCGGCGCTCGGCTGTCACCGCGGTGAAGAAGCCCTCGAACGCGCCGCTCCCGTCGACCGCCAGCATCCACTGCGCGTCGGTGGGGAAGGGGTCGGCGACCGGCAGCACCTTGCGGGTCCAGCCGAGGAACGGGGCCCGGTCCTCCGGCGCGATGCCGAGGAGCTCGCACAGGACGAGGAACGGCAGGGGGCGGCCCAGAGCGGGGACGAGGTCGAGGACGCCGCCCGAGGGGTCCAGCTCCGCCCGGTCCAGGAGTTCCGCGCAGATCTCCTCGATCCTGGGGCTCAGCTGCTCCACGCGGCCGCGGGTGAGGGTACGGGCGACCAGACGCTTGAGCCGGCCGTGGTCGGGGTCGTCGATGGCGAACAGGCTGGACCCGAGGATCCGGTGCAACGCGGTCCCGCGGAACTGCTCGTACCGGCCCGACAGCGAGCTGCCCCGGATCAGCTTCGTCCTGTCGCGCCCCAGGACCGCGATGTCCTCGTACCGTGACAGGAAGAACAGTCCGGTCCGTGGGTTGAAGTGGACCGGGCTGCGCTCGCGCAGTTCCCGGTAGGACGGATAGGGGTCGTCCATGACGCCCGGAGCGAACGGGTTGAATCCCTCTGGGTGCAGGCTTCTCATATCTGAGGGAACGCGCCTGCGTGCCACCGGGGTTCGCAGGTCCATGCGCGGGATGTGTGAAGGTGCCCCGGCTCAGAGCCCGCCTTCGGCACCCTCCTCCATGCGGCCGCGCAGACGCTCCGCCGCATGCCGGTACTCCTCCGTCTCCGCCCGCAGGCCGAGCCGCTCCGTCACCTCCGACAGGTGCTCCAGCACCGTCAGCTCGCCGGCGATGAACTTCTCCGCACGCGCCGTGGCGAGCCCCTCCTCCAGCAACTGCAGGGCCGCCCATGGGTCCCCGGTCCGGCACAGCGCCACTGCCTGCACATCGCACAGCAGCACCCCCGTCAGACCGCGCGCACCAGGCAGGATCCGGGCCCGCTCGGCATGGAGCAGGGCCCGGTCGGAGAGGCCCTGGTCCAGGCACAACTGCGCCATGTGGTGCAGGGCGAGCGCTGCCGTGCCGTAGTCGCGGATGCGTTCGGAGACCTGGGCCGCCTCCGTGTACACCGCCACCGCGTCCTCGTACGTCCCGCACGCGGCGTGGGCCAGCCCGAGGTTGATCAATGCCTGTGCCAGATCGCAGTCGTCCCCCGTCTGTACGGCGAGCTCCCGCGACCGCTCCAGCAGCGGAATGGCGTCCTCGGCCCTGCCCGCCTCGACGGTGGCCCAGCCCAGCAGGTTCGCCACCCGGGTCTCCGCCCTCGGATCACGAGTCGCCCGGGCGGCGCGCAGGCCGTGGGTCACCACCGGAATCCAGTTCCGGTGACTCTGCCACGTCAGCAGCGGCCACACCAGCACGGTCAGGCGCCATGCCCGGTCCGCCTCACCCGCACGGGTGGCCGCCTCGATCGCCGCACAAAGGTTGGCCGCCTCGGCCGCGTACCAGTCGAGCACCGCCCGCCTGTCGTCGAACCGGGGCACAGCCAGCGGCTTCTCGCACCATTCGGGCAGATCGCAGCAGGGCCGGCCTGCCGGGTCGTACATCCGGGAGGCCGCGTACGCCGTGTGCACGTAGAAGTCGAGCAGACCGCGCAACCGCTCGCTGCGCCCCTGCGGCCCGTACTCGCGGGAGAACAGCTGGACGAGGTCGTGGCAGGAGTAGCGGCCGACCGAACGTTCCTCGATCAGGTGGGCGCTCGCCAAGACGCCCAGCGCCCGGCGGGACGTACCGAGCGGCATCCGGCACGCGGCCGCGATGGCGTGGGCGGTGAAATCACCGCCGGGCACCACACTCAGCGCCGAGAAGACCGCCTGCGCCTCGCTGTCGAGCGCGCGGACGCTCAAGGTCAGGGCAGCGGTGATGTCGGCGTCCTCAATCGAGAGCGCCGCGAGGCGCTGCTGCTCGTCGCCGAGCTCGTCGGCGACCGATCGCAGCGACCAGCGCGGGTGTGCCGCCAGCCGGGCGGAGGTGATCCGCAGCGCCAGCGGCAGCCCGCTGCACAGCCGGACCAGTTCCAGGGCGGCCTCGGGCTCCTGCTCGATGCGGTCGCAGGAGAGCGCGGCCCGGAGCAGAGCCAGGCCCTCCTCCTCGTCCAGAAGGCCGACCGGCACCAGGGCCGCGCCGTCGAGGGCGATCAGCCCGTCCAGCCGGAGCCGGCTGGTGACGATGGTCGCCGATCCGCCGCCGGCCGTCAGCAGCGGGCGCACCTGCGCGGATTCGCGGGCGTCGTCCAGCAGGATCAGCAGCCGGCGCTTCGCCAGCATCGAGCGGTACAGAGCCTGAGCGGCGGCCGTGTCATCGGGAATGGAGTGCTGCGGCACGCCCAGCGCCGACAGGAATCCGCTGATCACCACGGAGGGATGCACCGGGGTCGAGCCGTCGAAGCCGTGGAGGTCGGCGAAGAGCTGCCCGTCCGGGTAGTCGTCGGCGTGCGCGTGGGCCCAGCGCAGGGCGAGGGAGGTCTTGCCGACCCCCGCCTGGCCGACGACCAGGGCGAGACCCGCGGAATCCGGAGCCAGCGCGCGTTCCACCGTACGGAACTCGTCCGCGCGGCCGATGAAACCGGTCGGCTTGCGGGGGAGTTGGGCAGGAGTGACCCGATGGACGGCGGTGGGCGCGGCGGACGGTGTCCGGGGCACGGGCGTGGACCGGGCCGGCGTGGACGCGACGTGCCGCGGGGGAGCGCCCGGCAGCGACCGCCTGTCGGGACCGTCCGGACCGTTGGAACCGGGGGGCATCCGGCCGAGCAGATCGGTGAATACCGCCTGGAGTTTGGGACCCGGTGCGACGCCGAGGTCCGCTTTCAGCAGCATGCGCGTCGAGTGGTACAGGCACAACGCCTCCGCCTGTCTGCCCTCCTGCTGATGGCACAGGATGAGCAGCCGCACCAGGGACTCGCGCAGCGGGTTCTCCTCCACCGCCTCGGCCAGCCGCGGCACGGCCAGCGCCCCCTGCCCGGTCCGCAGCAGCCGCTCGCCGAGGAGCTCCAGGGCGTGCAGCCGCGTGTGCTCCAGCCGGGTCCCCGCACCCCCGCGCAGCGATTCCGACTCGCAGTCCTCCAGGGCCGGCCCGCGCCACAGTTCCAGGGCCGAGTTCAGCATGCGGATGCCCTCGTCGTCCGGCGCCTCCTGGGACGCCGCCACGAGATCCTGCATGTGGTGCACGTCCACCCGGGCCCGGTCCGCCATGAGTGCGTAGCCGGGCGCCCGGGTCACAAGGCTGATCGTTGCGTCAAGCCGGCCGCGCAGACTGGCGACATGCCCCTGGAGCGCCGCCTTGGCGCTCCGCGGCGGCGCCTCGTCCCAGACCAGGTCGAGCAACCGCTCCACCGGCACGACCCGGTTGAGGTTCAACGCGAGAGCGGCCAGTACGGCCCTGCGCCTGGCGCCGCCGAGGGGCACGGGGTCACCGTCGTCGGAGCGCAGCTCCGCCGGTCCCAGGAGCAGCAATCTCATGTTCCCCACCTTCACCAGCCGATTCGCGAAGCACCTGGAACCACCCGACACGCGGCACGTGCGGTCGTGGGCGGTCCGGGATGGTGCTCGCGGCGGCGACTGGAGCGGCTACGGTACCGGTTCCAACAGCTTCAGGTCAGTGGCTGGGAAACCGGTGATGCTGGGCCACACCGTCTCGTAGCGGACTTGAGGTTAGCCCATTCAGGTCACGCGTACGGCTGTGGCCCCTGGTTCAACGACGTCCACACTTCAACGGCCACAAGCGACTCCGGACGGAACTCCGCGCAGCGCCAAGCGCTCCTCCAGGTGAACCTCCGGGAAGGAGCGCGAGCGGGGCGTCCACGCTGCGGCCCGAGCGGCGCCGGCCGCAGGCTCGCTGCCACCCAGGGGTATCGGGGCGCCTGCCCCGGAAGAATTCGGATCTTTTTCAGGCTGCGGTGAACCCCGGTCGGCTGTTCGTGCGTTGACCTGACTGGAAGGGTCGGGGGGTGGAGCTCCCCCCCCGTACTTCGTCCCCGGCCCTCCCGCCCCCGGCCCCGCAGTCCCCCGCGGAGCCGACCCGCCCCGCCCCGCCGCCAGTTCTCCCCGTGCGGCGGGGCGGGCCTGTTGTCCGGTGTTTGCTACCGCAGGGGCCGCCGGGACGGCCGGTCACCAGGGGCTGCTGCTGGAGGTCGGCCCGTGCGAGGCGGTGCGGGCGGGAGAAGCAGCGGGGGGTGCGGTGAAGGCGGGGTCGGCCGCCGAGGACTGGGTGGGGGAGTGGGCGGGGCCGGCGGACGTGCGGTGGGCGGGTCCGGTGGAGGAGGACTGGGTGGCCGCCCGGGCCGGGGCGTCGAGAGCGCGGCCGGTGTCGCGGGGACGCTCCTGCGGTTCTCCGGTCCGTTCCAGGCACAGCACCAGGTTGCGCTCGTGCTGGTTCTGGGGCCAGTCCACGTCCTTGCTGTGGATGGTCTGCGTAGGGACCCCGCCCGAGCTCTCCCAGCGACTCCTGGTCGCACGGACGTTGGGCCGCCAGGTGCCCTCGTACTGGTGCTCCAGCTCCAGGTGCCAGCTCTGGGCCTCGATGTGGCGGACCGTGCCGGCCGTGCCGGGGATCTCGATCCGGGTCTCGCCCGCGCCACGCCGCACGACGACCACGGCGCGCTGGGGCCAGTCGGCGTCGACGGCGATGACGGTGATCCGGCAAGGTCCCTCGTACCAGGCCATGGGTTCCTCCAGGTGAGTCCGGGGCGCGGGGCGCGCCGAGGGGCAGGCGGAGCGGGCCGCCCGGACGGGGCCGGCCGAGCGGTGGGCGTACGGACGCGTGCCCTCACGCGGATCAACGGGCCCTGGACCGCTTCCGGTTCACAAACCTGCCGCCGCCTTCGCCCGACCGGGTACCCGAGGAACCTCGCTCACCGGCTGAACTCCTTCGCCACCTGGGCCGCCAGCTCGTAGTACGCCGCCCTGGTCCGGCCGCGCATCTGCTCCGGATCGACCTCGCCGCCCTGGGCCAGGTGCTCGTCGTAGGGAACCGTCACCACGGCCCGGCAGCGCTGCTGGAAGTGGGAGACGACTTCGTCGACCCGGATCAGCCGGCCGGCGGAGGACCGTACGCCGGAGACGACGGTCACCGCGCGCCGCGCCTTGTCCTGGAAGCCGTGGGCGGCCAGCCAGTCGAAGGTGATGCCGGCGCTGGTGGCGCCGTCGACGCTCGGGGTGGCGACGACGACCAGTTGGTCGGACAGGTCCAGGATGCCGCGCATGGTGCTGTGCAGCAGGCCGGTGCCCGAGTCGGTGAGGACGATCGGGTACTGGCCGCTGAGCAGCTCCATGACCCGCCGGTAGTCCTGGTCGTCGAACGTCTGGGAGATTGCCGGGTCGCAGTCGTTGGCGAGGATCTCCAGACCGCTGGGCGCCTGGGAGGTGAAGGCCCGGATGTCCATGTAGGTGCGCAGGTCGGGGATGGCCGCCACCAGGTCGCGAATGGTGGCGCCGGACTGCCGGCGGACGCGGCGGCCCAGCGTGCCGGAGTCCGGGTTCGCGTCGATGGCGATGACCCGGTCGGCCCGCTCGCGCGCCAGGACCGCGCCGAGGGCCGTCGTGGTCGTGGTCTTGCTGACCCCGCCCTTGAGGCTGATCACCGCGATGCGGTGGCTGCGGCGGAGCGGGGTGCGGATGTCGTCGGAGAATCCGCCCGGCCCGCGGTGGCGGTCGAACCAGAACCTCTGTCGGGGGATACGGCGTACCAGGCGCTCGGCGGAGAGCTCGGCATCCGCCGCCCAGCCCGGCCGGGCCGGCGGAGCGGAGACGGCCGCGGGGGGCGCGGGGGGCGCGGGGGGCGCGGCCGACGAAGCCTCGGCGCCCTGGTCCTGGGTCCGCATCTGGGCCTGGACCCGGGCCTGCGCCTCCGGGGCCGAGGCCGCTGCCGGATCCGATGACGGGTCGGGCTGAGGGACGGGGGCGGCCGGAGTGGGTGCTTCCCCGGGCGCGGCACCCGGCTCGCGCGCCGTCTCGCCGGGCGGGGTCGCCGTGGCGGGGCCGGCGGGCGGTGGCGCGGTCTCGGCCGATGCCGAGGCGGACGCCGTGTCCGTATCCATGTCCGGCAGGTCCCGTATGTTCCGGCCGGCGTCCGGCCACGTCGTGGGGCCGTAGTCGGGAGCCTCCGCCCAGTGTCCGGGCTCGTTCATGCCGTTTCTGTCTACGACGATGGTCACCGCTGTGGTTCCCTCCCGTTGTCCTGGCCGTGGTTCACCCAGGGGAACGCGGCCGGCCCCGGGCCCGGTTCAGTGGCCGGGCAGGTCACGCCGGGGTGCGGCCGTGCTGCTCCAGCAGTTGGCGCAATGCCCGTACGGCGTAGAAGTTGCGGGACTTGACGGTGCCGGGTGGGACACCGAGCACGGCCGCCGCATCGGTGCTGGAACGGTCGTTCAGGTGCAGTTCCACGAGCACTTCCCGGTGGTGCGGGGGAAGTTCGGCAAGGACGCCGCGGATGTCGTGGGCGACCAGGGCCTCCTCGTACGGATCGTGCGGGGCCGCACGCTCCTCCGGGGTCTCGTCGCCGAGTTCCTTGACGCGGGCGGCCTGCATCCGGAAGTGGTCGATGGCGATTCGGCGGGCGACGGTGTAGAGCCAGGGCCGGCCGTGCTCCGGGCCACGGGTCAGAGCCTGAGGGTGCTGCCAGGCGCGCAGAAACGTTTCTTGCAACATGTCCTCGGCCTTGCCCCGGTCGCCGCTGGTCAGTCGCAGCAGCGCGCGCAACAGGTACGGGGCGTGCAGCCGGTAGAGCTCCGCCAGTGTGTCGCGGTCCAAGGTGGGGCGGCGCGCCGCGCCCTCGGCGGTGCCGGTGTCGGAGCCGGTGTCCCTCTCCGCACCCTCCGCGCCGTCCCGCAAGGCCGTGATGGCCGTCGTGTCCCCGTCCGCCCCGTGCCGCCCTGTCGCCTTCACGGCTCTTCCTCCTGCCTCGCGCCGCCGGCCTCTTCACATGGCTGACGACGGCACCTGCCGACCGCCCTGGGCAGGGCGTGTCGGGTCTGACGCAGGTGAGAGTCCCAGCCCGCCCCAACGTCCCACCAACGATTCGCCAACGATGCGGCTGGGCCGTGCCCTTCGGATCAGGCCGGTGCCCGCCGGTTGTGCCGGGGACAGGTGTGTGCCCGGGCGCTCCCCGCAGGGCGCCGAACGCACTTCCGCCCAGCTCTTCGACCTCTCGCCGCGTTCGGCGCCCGAGGAGACGCCCCGGCGCGCGCCCGGCCCCGGCGGAACCGGCCCCGCTCACCGCCCGGCCCCGGCGCGACCCGCTCACCGCCCGGCCCCGGCGGAACCGGCCTAAATCAGCTCTGAAATGCGCCTCTTATCGGCCGCCGGGGCTTGGTAACGGCCCGGCCGCCAGCCCCTGCGCCGCCCTCCGGGCACCACCACGGCTGCGCCGGCCACCCCCGCCGCCACCGCGAGGGCCGACGCGAACACCAGCCAGGCCGGACCCGCGGCCGACGGTCCGGGGTCCGGCGGCATCGCCACCCCGGGAGCCGACTCCCGGGCGTGGCCGGGCAGGCCCGACGCCCCGCCCTGCTGCTCCTCGGGGAGTACCGCCGTGACGGCGGCCACCGGG
The DNA here is from genome assembly GCF_053606025.1 of Streptomyces sp. NPDC055254. Taxonomy (NCBI): domain Bacteria; kingdom Bacillati; phylum Actinomycetota; class Actinomycetes; order Kitasatosporales; family Streptomycetaceae; genus Streptomyces; species Streptomyces sp. NPDC055254. Next base: position 45,049 of record NZ_JBSGQV010000009.1, read on the forward strand.
TCCACGGGCCCGTACCCCTGGAGCGGGTCCGGCAGTCGGCCGCCCGGCCCGGACGTGGTGGCTCGCAGCCGGTGCGCGAGCGCCTCACCGCCGAGTTCCGGCCGGTAGCCGAGCACCAGCGCCGCCGTTCCGGCCACCAGCGCGGCCGCGTAACTCGGCCCGGAGGCCGTGAAGTGTCCGTTGCCGCCCGGTCCCGGGCCCATCACCGCCTCTCCCGGCGCCGTCAGGTCCACCCGCCCCCCGGCCGCCTGCTTGGCCGGGGTCCCGCCCGGACCCGTCGCCGCGACCGCCACCACCTGCGGATGGGCCGCCGGGAAGGCTGCCCCGGTCTCCCCGTCGGCAGCGGCCGGGGCGATCACGACCGCGCCCCTGGAGACGGCGTACCGGACGGCGTCCCCCAGCGCCTGGCTGTCCGAGCCCGCCACCGCCATCACGGCGATCACCCGTGAGCCGCCGTCGGCGGCCACCCGGATGCCCGCACCCAGCAGATCGGGGGTGGTGTTACCGCGCCGGTCGGTGACCGCGACGTCCAGCACCCGGGCGCGCGGGGCGAGACCCGCAAACCCCGTCCCCGGCGTCCGCGCCGCCGCGATCAGCCCCGCCGCGAAGGTGCCGTGCCCGGCGCAGTCCGCCGCCGGCCCGCCGTCGAACTGGCGCGGCACCCGGCTCAGACGGCCGCCCAGCAGGCCTGAGGTGTCGTCCACGCCCGACCCGACCACCGCCACCGTCACCCCGGCGCCCTCGGTCAGCGGCCAGACGGTGTCCGGGCGCAGATACGCCTGGGGCCACGGCACCCGCGTGACGGTACGTTCCGACGCCGGCCGGCACTCGTCGCTCGTGAGCCGTTGCGTGAGCCTGGGCAGCGACGTCGGTTCCGAGCCCGCCCCGGCCGACCCCGCAGCCGTGGGCGTCCCCGGACCCGGGGCGGCCGGCACCGGGGACGCGGCCACCGCAGCCACCGCGGCCGGAGAGCCGAGCACCAGCGCCCCGCACACCAGCGCTGCCGTCAGGGCGCCGCCACCCCGGCCGCCCGGGATCACGCAGCGCCCCCGGGCACCCGGTCCCACGGGATGTCCTGCGGCAGCAGCAGACTGAGCTCCGCCAGGTCGTCGATGTCCAGCTTGCCGAGCCGCCCGGCCTGCCGGGTGATCATCGACTCCAGTGTCTGCCGCGCGAAGCGTCCGTTGCCGAAGGTCTGGTCACGCGCCACCGAGGCGAACCTCTCCCCGAGCGCCGTCAGCGTCTCGGGCGGGCACACGTACCCGGCCTTCTCCGCCTGCACCTCCACGATCTGCACCAGCTCGGCGTCCGTGTAGTGCTCGAACGAGACCGACCGCGAGAACCGGGAGGCGAGCCCGGGGTTGGAGTCCAGGAAGCCCCGCATCTCGTCGGAGTACCCGGCGACGATGACCACCACCTCATCGCGGTGGTCCTCCATGAGCTTCATCAGGGTGTCGACGGCCTCCTGGCCGAAGTCGTTGCCGCTGCCACCGCGCGGGGTCAACGTGTAGGCCTCGTCGATGAACAGCACACCTCCGCGTGCCTTGTCGAACGCCTCCTTCGTCAGCTGCGCGGTGTGACCCACGAAGCGGCCCACCAGATCGGCCCGGGCGGTCTCGATCAGCTGGCCGCCGGGCAGCACACCCAGTTCCGCGAGCAACTGCCCGTAGAGCCGCGCCACTGTCGTCTTACCCGTACCCGGCGGACCCGAGAACACCAGGTGGTGGCTGATCGTGGCGGTCGGCAGCCCGGCCTCTTTCCGCCGGTTCACCTGCTTGATCAGGTTGACCAGGTCCTCGACCTGCTCCTTGGCGGCCGGCAGACCGATCATTGCGCGCAGCTGGTCCAGCAGTTCCGTCTTCCGCTCGGCCGGCACCCCGGCGGCGGCAGCCACGGCCGCGGCGGCCGCCGCCGCCCCGACGTCCTCCGGCTTCAGGAGCGCCAGGTCCGCGTTGCCGATCTCCGGCAGCACGGCCAGCCGCGACGCCTGCCGGTCCACCATCTCCTCGAAGACCTTCCTCGCCGCCCGGCCGTTGCCGAAGTCGGCGCCCTTGGCCACGCTCTCGAAGTGCAGCTTCAGTGCCTCGCGGGTGCCGTCGGCCAGCTGGTAGCCGTGGGAGGCCGCGGACATCGTCACGATGGTCGTCAACTCGTCGTCAGAGTAGTTCTCGAACTCCACCGTCCGGCTGAAGCGGGACGCCAGCCCGGGGTTGGAGTCGAGGAACCCCTGCATCTGCTCCGAGTAGCCGGCCACGATCACCACGATCTCGTCGCGGTGGTCCTCCATCAGCTTGACCAGCGTGTCGATGGCCTCCCGGCCGAAGTCCGGTCCGCTGCCGCCACCGCCCTGGGAGAGCGTGTACGCCTCGTCGATGAAGAGCACACCGCCGAGGGCTTGCTTGAACACCTCCATCGTCTTGATCGCCGTACCGCCGATGATCGATGCCACCAGGTCCGCGCGCGCCACCTCGACCAGATGCCCGGACGGCAGCACGTCCAGCTCGGCGAGGACCGAGCCGTAGAGCCGGGCCACCGTCGTCTTACCGGTACCGGGCGGGCCCGCGAAGATGAGATGACGGCTCATCGGCAGCGCCGGCATGCCCGCCAACTCCCGCCGCCGCGCCAGCTTGTTGAGGTTGACCAGGGTGGCGACCTGCTCCTTCACCCCGTCCAGGCCGACCAGCGAGTCCAGGACGTCCAGCGGGCCCTGCGGCCGGGTGGGGCCCGGGCGCGCCGGTGACTCCGGCGACCCGTCACCGGCGTACTCCGCGCCGGAGCCGTCCGCCCCGTCGGCCCCGTCCGCGTCGGCGGGGCCGCCCGGGCGGGACCCGCCCCCCGAGGCCCCCGCCCTGGCCATGGACTCGCCGTGCGCGTCCGGCAGCCCGTTCTCCACACTGGTCAGGTTCTCGACCGCCAGCCGGTTCGAGGGCTTCGACTGCCGCAGCCCCGACCCCCGGTTCCCGGAGACCGTGCAGTCGTGCACCCGTACCGCCTCGGTGGAGTCGATCCGGATGCCGTCGGCGGTGTTGTCCACCGCCTCACACCGGCTGAGCGTGGCCCGGGCACCCGCCGCGACCTGGAAGCCGTGCCGTCGGCACGACCGCGCCCGGGTGCGGGTCGCGGTCAGCTCACCGCCCTCCTCGACGAGCACCCCCTCGTGGGGGGACTCGGCCACATCACAGTCCCGCAGCAGGGCCACGCCGCCGGCACCGACCGAGACCGCGGCCGCGCCGGTGTCCCGTACCGACGTGTTGCCGACGTACGTATTGCCTCCGTCGGCGATCCGGATGCCCGCCTGCCCGGTGCCGGAAATCTCCGAACCCTCCAGCCGGCCCCGCCCGTTGCGCGCCACTTCCACGCCGGGCCCGCGTACGTCCGACACGGTCACGCGCCGCAGCATCGGATTTGCCCCCTCCAGGACGCGCACTCCCGCTCCGGCGCTGTCACGGACCTCCAGCCGGTCGAAGTCCGGTGCGCTGTCCCCGGTCACCTGGACCCCCGCGTCCTTGGCGTCCCGTACCGAGCACCGGCTGAACGAGGGCCCCGAGGACTCCTCCACCCAGATGCCGTGGCCCTCGGAGGCGCTGACCTCGCACTCCTCGAAGGTGCCCCGGGAACGGCCGGTGACATGGATGCCGTTGCCCTTGGTACGGGAGGTCCGGCAGCGGCGCAGCACGGGATCGGTGCCTCCCGCCAGCGCGATGCCGTGCACCTTGGTGCCGGTCACCGTGCACTCCTCCAGCACCACCCGGTCCGTCGAGCTGATGTACACGCCCAGCAGGCAGTCCCGTACCGACGTGCGCACGATCCGGGTGACGCTGTTCTGCTCCAGGGCGATGGCGGGCTTGTCGGTGGCGGAGATCTGGCAGTCCTCGATCACCCCGCGGGCCTCGCCGTTTGCGCACACTCCGTTGCCGCGGGCATCGCGCAGCACACAGTTGCGGATCGTCGGATTGGCGCGCTCGCCGATGACCACCGCCGAGGTGCCCAGGTGCTCCACGACACAGTCCTCGATGACGCTGGTGCCGCTGGACGTCTCCACGATCCCCGCGCCGCCCGGGTTGGTCACCCGGCAGCCGCGCATCGCCAGCGAGCCCTGCTGGCGGGTGAGCACGGCCGTCCACGCGTTGCCCACCACCTCACAGTCCTGGAGCGCCGCCTGACCGCGCGGCACGTCCACCGCGGGCAGCTCCTCGTCCTGCCCCTGGAGCACCAGACCCGTCAGTTGCACCGCCTCGGCGACCACCTGGACCACCGTGCCCTGCCGGGGGGTGATCCGCACGGTGCCCCGCGCGTCCTCGGCGGTGATCGTCACCATCTTGGTGATGACCAGGTTCTCCTCGTAACGGCCCGGGCGGACCGAGATCACCCCGCCGCTGCGCGCCGCCTCCAGCGCTGCTCCGATGGTGCGGAACGGGCCGCTCGACCCGCCGGAGCCGGACGAGCCGCCGCTCTGCGCTTGCGCGCACACGGTCAGCACATGGCGCGACATGCCTGGTGGTTCCCTTCGTTCTGGCCGGTGGACGGCCTGGTTCAGGAGCTGGAGGTGCAGTTGAGGCGGACGGCGGAGCCCGCGTGGTGGGCGTACGTCTTCGTCGACCCCGACCAGTCCTGGCCCCGGTCGTGCAGCTTGACCGCCAGCTTGCCGCCGGTGATCCGGAAGCTGCCCCCGCTGACCCAGCGGCCCAGCTGGGAGGGCTGGTTGATGGAGAAGGACCCGAGGGTGGGGCCGCTCACGGAGGTGTCGCCGTGCACCGTGTAGTAGGACGGCTTCCCGCCGACCGCCCTGATGTCGGAGTTGTTCGCGATGTGGACCGACACCTGGCAGGTGCCCGTGGTGACGGCGCCGGTGCGGAAGGTCCACAGCACGTAGTTGCCCGCGTCCTTGCTGCTGCTGCCGGACATGGGCATCGCGAGGAAGTCGCCGTTGCAGCCGCTGCTGCCGTGGCCGCCGGTACCGTACTGCTTCCAGCCCTCGATGCCGTCCGTGTACCAGCCGTTGCGGCCGAAGGTGGTGCCCTCGCCGGAGCAGCCGGGTCCGGCGACGGCGGCGTACTCCTTTTTCGTGGAGGGGGGCGGGGGCGGCTGCGGGGCGGGATCGGACGACTGCGGGTCCTGGCGGGGCCCGGCGCCGGGGGAGCCGGCCGGGCCGGACCCCTGCCCGCCGGTGCCCGTACCGGGTGTCCCGTCGGAGCCGCCCGTCAGGCTGCCCGCGGGGTTTCGCTGACCCTCGCCGCCACCCGGGACGCTGCCGGTGTTGGCCACAGGGCTGTTCTCGGTGCCGGGACCCGGTGAGCCCACGGCCACTCCCGGGACGACGGCGCCGGGCAGCTGGGAGCCCTTGTCCGGCGCGTCGGCTCCCGGCACGAAGCCTTCGGGGCCGCCGTCGGGCTGGTTGTAGCCCGCTGGGCGCTCGGGGCCCGGACCGGGGCCGGAGCCGCCGCCGAGCTGGGAGAACAGGAAGGGCACGCCCATGAGCACCACGCCCGAGGTGGCCGCGGCCGCGATCATCGGCTTGGGTATCCGCCTCGTCCGGCGCTGGTCCCCGGGTACGGCGGGCGCGGCGACGGGTGCCGCCGCGAGGGCGTCGGGTGCCGCCTCCTGCGCGTTCTCCGCGGCTTCCTCTGTCCCTGCGACCTCCTGGGCCTCGGTTGCCTCCTCGGCCTCCTGCGCGCCGGTCTCGGATGCCGCGGGGACCACCGGGACGGCGCCGCGGGCCGGCTCGGAGACGGTCCCGGGCAGCTCCGCACCGGCCGCCGGTTCCGGGGCCGGCGCGACCGTGGGCGGGGTCGGGGGCGGCGTGGCGGGGTCCGCCGCCGGCTCCTCACCGGCCACCTGCCAGGCGACTTCCGGCAGGCTGATGGCCGCCGCCGGAGCCTGTTCGGTGGTCCCGTGCCGATGTTCCTTGTTGTCCACCGTGTTTCCCCTCGGTCATCGCGAAACTCCCGCCTACCGTTCGAACGGACCGCCACCGGCCCGGGGTTCACCGGCGACGGTCAACCGAGGAAGTGGACCGTTTCGCCCTCCGGGGCCGGGGTGAGCGCGAAGACGGCGGCCCGCTCGACGGTCGCCCGGTCCAGGGGTGCAGGAATCGCGTAGTCCGGGCTGCTCAGGTGCGCGAGCAGGCCGGGTTCGGGGGCGAGGGCGTACTGCTCCAGGTAGTAGGTGACCGTGTCGGTCCACACCCACCGGCCGTCCGTGCGGTAGTTCAGCGGCACCTCGGAGGGCCGCTCCGGGTCCAGCACGTCGTTCATCAGCATCGGCGTCACCAGCACGGGCGTGCCCGCGTTCAGGCGCTCGACCAGCAGGGCCCGCAGCGCAGGGTCGTCCACCGACGGATGGCCGACGGCGAAACCGGGCCCGGCCACCGGGTCCACGTGGTCGAAGACGGCGGCTAGCTGGAACTCCGGGTCGGTCATGGCGAGGTCCTAGTCCTTGAGGGTCGGGTCGGGATGGCCCGGTGGCCGTACGCTCCCGGGAGAACGTACGGCGCACCGGGCCCGGTTCACGCCAACCAGTCGTTGACGGGCAGTGTGAGGAACCTTCCCCCTCCGGGAGCGTCGCGCGGACCGATGGCGGGGTCGGCGGGCCCGGTGCCGAGCGGGGTGGATACCAGTGCCGCCGGGTCGTCCGGCGCCGGAGTAATGAGGATCGTCGGGAGGGGCGGGGCGGGCGGTTCGGCCGGGTCGTCGGATGCCGGGGTGGTGGGGACGGGCGGTACGGCCGGAACGTCGGATGCCGGGGTGGTAGGGACGGGCGGTTCGACCGGAACGTCGGACGGCGGGGTGATGGGGGTCGCCGGGACGGTCGGGTCGTCGGACGGCGGGGTGGTAGGGACCGGTGGGACGGTCCGGTCGTCGGAGGCCGGGGTGATCGTGGGCGTCGGGTCGGTCGGGTCCGTCCTGGGGCCGAACAGCCGAGGGTGCCTCTCCGTCAGCGTGGTCACGTTCGACGCGTGCACCAAGCCGATCAGGCCACCTTCGGTGTTGACCTCCACCGTGGTTCCGTTGCTGCCGGTGAGCACCCAGGTGACGTCGGCCTCGTAGTAGTGCTGCGTCCCCTTCCTGCGCTCGCGCTCTTCGACCGCCTCGCTCTGGGAGGCACTGAGGCTGCTGCTCCCCTCACCCCCGAAGGAGATCGGCGCACCGCCGTTCGTGGCGTGGCCGCCGGCGTCCGGAGTGAGCGAGCCGGACCAGGCCACCGCGGCCCTCTCCCGCTCGGTCTCCCGCTCCTGCTCCTTGACCCCCGTGTCGATGCCGCTCTCGAACTCGCCGGAGGTCAGGTGCCGGGTCCGGTGCACCACGAGCCGTACGGTGACCTTCTTGCCGTCGGCCACCGGCACGACGAAGCCGTCGCCGAGCAGCGCGCCGATGTTGGCACGCAGGTTGTGTTCGGTCGTCAGCAGGTCCGTACGCAGACCCGCCAGGGTGGTCGGGGAGAGATCCCGCCGCTTCGGCGGCGACGTGTCTTGCGGTGCCACCCGGTGGGGCAGGGACGCCGCCGCCGACAGCCAGGGCAGGACCCGGTCCAGCCCGGGCATCGCCAGGCCCTGGATCAGCGGGGCCAGGTCCGAGGTCAGCCTCCGGACCGACGGGGGGACCGGGGTCGGTCCGTTGGGGCGGATGCTTCCGGCCACTGCGGCGGGCGGGGCGTGCGTGCCGGAGCCCGGCTGCGTCAGATGGTCCGGGACCACCAGGTGGACCCGGCCGCCCGGGACGTCGAACTGTCGCTTCGGCTCGTGTCCCGAGGGGAAGAGACTGTCCCACTCGGTGCCCCAGCGCTCCGTGAACCAGCGGCCGGCCCGTCCGTCCGTGGCCCAGTCGATCAGTTCCACCGGGGCGGTCAGGGCCGCGCCCGCCAGCCTTGCCAGCTGGTGCGGCTCGCCGCCGTCGAAGATCTCCACCTGGTAGCCCACCGGGTGCGAGAACTCCTGTGCCCTCCCCGTGTATTCGAGGCTGTGCTGGTCGCGCACCGTGGTGGTGTCGGTCACGGTCCGACCCACTGAGGTCTCCGCACCGCCACCGACCTTGACGCCACCACGTGGCCCGCCCGCCCCCGAGATCCCCTTCACGGTGACGCCGACCTGCGCGCCGACCTTGTCGGAGCTTCCGGAGGCGGACCCGCGGGAGGTCGTGGCGGTGTCACTCACGGACATGATGACGTCGCCGCGGGGCCGCTCGTACCTCGCTCCGCCGACCTGCGCGGTGGCCCGGATGCCGATCAGGCGGGTGCCGCCTCCGGGCGTCCGCAGCTTGAGCAGCTGGCGTACCGATGTGGTCCTGAGGTTGGAGAAGTTGGCGCGCAGCGACTCCTTGGAGAACACCGAGGCGATGCCCCGGGAGAGATCCGTCGGGGTGTCGCGCAGCGCGTCGGGGATCACTTTCAACTCCCGCAGCGCCTGCTTGATCGCGGGCAGGACCTGGTCCGCGTCGAGCTTCTCCACGTGCGAGACGGCGTTGGCCAGGTCGGCGTTGACGTAGGAGCGCTCCTCCCCGTCGGCGCCGTCATCGAGGTCCGGGCCGGGGACCATCAGGCTCAGGTCACGGGCCTGCCGGTCCGGCACCGTCAGCTCCACGCCGCCGCTGACCTTCGCGTACAGGGTGGCCGGTGCGGCGACGGTCTTGTACCGGCCGGCGGGCGGCCAGGTGTGGTGGGTGATCTCGAAGTGGCCGTCGCTGCGGAAGCGGTGGCTCGTGCCCTGGTAGGTCAGGGTGGAGGAGACGGTGCCGGCCGAGACCTGGGTGGCCACGTCCGTGAACGTCCTGGTTCCCTCCACCGTGCCGCTCGCGGCGAGGATGCTGCTGGTGAGACCGGCATGCACGCCGCCGCCGAGGCTGCCGCCGATGGTGCGCGACGAGGTGTCGGCGACGCTGGACTTCGTGCCGGTCTCGGTGCTGTGCGACAGGCTGGTCTCCGTACCGGACGTCTCGTGCGCCGCCAGGGCGAGCCTCAGCCTGACCACGAGTGCCTGGGGGTGGCCGTCGGAATTCGGCGGGAGCGGGAACACCGCGCCGTCCGGGCCGGTGAGCTGCTCGAACTCGGACCGCAGGAAGTTCGAAGTGAAGATCTCCTCGATCTCCGGGGTGAGGTCCCGGCGCAGCGCGCCCACCTTGTCGCCCGAATGCCTGCCGAACGCGACGTCGGCCTCAGTCGGCGGGATGCCGTCGCCGCGCTCGGCCAGGAACGCGGCGGCGGCCGCACTCAGCTCCCTCGTGCCCAGGAACTCCGGATGGATCCCGCCAAGGCCGGAGCCGGGCAGGACGAATTCCGCGGTCTGGTCCGCACCGTCACCGCACCAGCCCGGTTCGTGCGGGCCCTCGAACACCGTCGTGGTGCCTACGGTGACGAGCTTCGCGGGGTCGTGATCGGCGGTCGGCCGGTGATCGTTGTTCACGCGCACCACGGCGGAGACGTCGTCGCCGCCGAATTCCAGAGAGGTGCCGGACACCAGCTTGCCGTCCCCGTCATGGATGGTGGCGGTCAGATGGTGGACGGCCGCGTAGGTGAAGGCGGTGTGCGTGCCCGTGGACTCCTCCCCGTGGGACGACTTGACCGTGGAGGTCAGGGACTCCTTGGCGGACGAGATCGTGGCGCCGCCCGTGAGTTTGACCGCGGGCGCCTCGACCCGGAAACCTCCGCCCGTGCTGATCCGCAGCGTGGAGCCGCCGCTGACCGAGAAGGCGAGCTGGTCGCTCTGTCCGACGCCGTAGTTCGCGGTGCGTGCCGCGGAGCGTCCCAGCGTGAGGTCGCTCTCCTCGGACGTACCGCGCAGCTCCTTGAGCTCGGTGCGCAGGTGCAGGCGGATCTCGTGGTCGCCCGCCTTCAGGGTGACCGGCACACCGGAGCCCATCAGCTTGGTGAAGCGGGCACGCATGCCGGGCGTGCCGAGGGCAGCCGCGAGCTCCCGCTGGAAGTGCCCGTACTCCTGCTCACTGAGCTGCTTCTTGAGGCCGGCCGCCGCCAAGCGCGCGTCCAGCCAGGTACGGGCCGCGGGCAGCACCTGCTCGGAGCCGGGAAGTTCGCCGACCATGCCGGGGCCGAGGCCCTTGCGCGAGGCCAGGGACAGTGGCTCAAGGCGGTTGACGGGGAACTCGCGCCTGGGGAACGGGCCGAGGAGCCTGCCCTGCCCGTCGACCACCATGAGGAACTTGGGCGGCTCTTGCCGGGGAGCCCCCTCGGGCTGGACCGGCTGCTCAGGCGTGCCCAGTGCGTTCAGCAGCCGGACAGGGCCGTCGTTCCCGAGCGCCGTTCGGACCTGTTGCGCCGCCGGGTAATCCGGGCTGATCTGGAGTTGCACCGGACCTTGGTCGGCGGCCAGGTCCGTAAGTTCCTCGATGCCGCCGTTCTCGTGCCTCAGCGGTGGCGTGTCGGCGCGGGGGGGCACCGGCTGTGCGGCAAGGACCGCGGCGGCTGCGAGGTTGCGCTTCGCCTGCTCGACCGGGTGGCGCAGGGTGTCGGGCAGTTCGATCGTGCCGTCCTCGGCGATGTTGGCGACCAGGAGGGTGCGGTGAACGCCGAACCGGGACTGGGGTGAGACCTGACGGTGGCCGCGGAGGGTTTGCAGGTCCGCGGCCACATCGGTGTCGTCGGTGGTGAACTGCGCGTCCACGAGGACCAGCAGCGCGATCCGGGGGTGCGCTTCGAGGAACGCGGTGAGCTCGGTGAGACCACCCGTGTGGGCCTTGCTCAGGGGACCGAAGAGCCCCGTGAAGGAGGTGGTGCCCAGACGCTGGGCGTCGGTGATGAGGCCCTGGCCGTCCGCGTAGTAGCGGAAGACCGGGCCGGGGGCGCTCGTGGGCGCCGCCGCGGGTACGACGGAGTAGGAATCCCGGTCGTCGACGATGCTCACGTTGGGGTGGGCCGTCAGCCTGTCCCAGACGGGTCCGGTGGGGACGTTACCGCTCGGGACCGCGACCTCGATCGGCTGCCTCTTGGCGATCTTGAGCAGCCCCTCGGTGCTCGGCATCCCTCCGGTCGGGAAAGGCCGGTGCACGCCGACGTCGAAGTGGGAGGCCGGCTCCTGGCGGGCCAGCCGCAGCACGGTGCGGATGGCGTGGGTCGCCGCCCCGAAGCGGGACAGGGGGGTGGGGGCGGGCGTGCCGGGCGCCGGGGCCGCCCCCGCCCCGGCGGCGGCCGGCTCCGGATCCTCGACAGCGGTCGCCGCGGGGTCGCCCGGGTCCGCCGGGTCTGCCAGGTCCGTCCCCAGGGTGAGCGCTTCGAACCGGGCCACCTGCGAGGCCGGTACGCCCACGGCCAGCACCAGCCGGGATTCGAACGGCGGGATCGGGTTCTTCGACAGGGACCTGAATTCCACGCGGAAGTCGGCCTCCGCACGGTAGTCGGCCTGCTTCTCGCCGGCGAATTTGAGCTTCTGCTTGCTCTTGTCCGAGCCGCCGGCGTCGAAGTTGTGGGCGCGGGCGGTGTTGACCGCGAGGTCCACACTGGGCACGACCACGAACCGGTTCAGCGAGAACAGCGCGGACGTGCTCACGTTCACCGCGGCCTTCCCGCCGTGCTTGCTGCTCGACTTCACTCCGAACGAGTCCGCGAAGTCCTCACGCACGCGCAGCTCGCCGCCGGTGTCCCCCTTGCGTTCGAGTGTGGTCAGCCGCGCACTCACCTGGAAGTGGCCCGCGAGCGAGCGCCCCGGGCGGCCGGCGGCGACGAAGACCTTGGACGTCCAGCTGCCGCTGGTCCACCACTGGTTGCTGTCCTTGAGCATCTTCTCGTTGAGGAGATCCCCGGTGACCTCGTTGAGGAACGCCGCGGCCACGTCGGACGCCACGTCCGCCGCCGCCAGATGGCCGGCCAGCTCGGCCACGATCTGCTTCGGCGCGACGGCGTTGACCGTGGAGAGCACCGCTTTCAGACCGTTGGGGTTCACCACCGGCCGGGGCCCGGCCGAGGGGACCCCGTCCGCCGGGACGGACCCCTCCGGGAAGGCGATGCGCAGCCGGTTCGGGACGTCGAACGTGAGCGGGGTCCCGTCCTGGACGCGGAGGGTGACGCACACGTCCCCGTCGAACTCGTGCATCTCGTCGATGACAGTCCGGCCGACGCCCTGGGTGTCCACCGAGGTCGCCCGGGACGAGGCGGTCGTGGTGCCCGCCTGCACGCGCACGGTCGGGATCACCCCGGCCAGGGCACCGGCGTCCAGCAGCCTGACGACGGTGTCCACCGAGGCGGAGACCTGGGTGTTGCCACCCGAGGTCACCGTACGGTTCGTCGCGGGCTGGGTGCGTGAGGCGAAGCCCGCCAAGTCATCCTTCGGTTGCGGCTGGTGATGACGCAGGTTCTCCGGCCAGGCGGTCAGGGTCATGAGCTTTCCGTCGGCCCGGAAGGTGACGCCGTTGCGCAGGAAGCCCTGCCAGTCCGCCGGGTCCTGACTCGTGACCCTCGGGCGCACCCACTCCATGACCTTCTTCGCGGTCTTGGCGTCGAGGTCCCTGCCGAGTGCCGATTCGGTCGAGGCCAGCCATGCCTTCCGGTCGGCGTCGGCCCAGGTGTGCACGGAGGTGACGTACCCGTCGCCCAGCGCCCCGTCCGCGACGTGCCAGGGCACCTGCGGTGTCGGCTCGTCGCGCGTCGCAGCGGCAGGGGGCGTACTCGGCTCGCCCGGATCGGGTTCGGACGGGTTCGGCCCCGGCTGGGACGAACCGCCTTCACCGTTGGTGCCCGTCGAGGAATCGCCCCGTTCCGTTACGGGCTCGATCCTGCCGGACGGAACCACGCCGGGAAGGGGGCTGGTGCCGGGTGGGTCGAGGGTCAGGTAGCCGTCGGGGGGCGTGTCGGCGTTGAGGACCGTGTACTCCACGAGGGCGTGTTCACCGACGTCGAGGGACAGCCGGACCCAGTGATCGGGTTGCAGCCGGGGGGTGCCGTTGGCGTCCCAGCCGACCTTGTGGGCGGCGACGGTGTAGCCGGGGCCGGTGGTGTCGGCGGTGAAGGGACCGGTCACCCTGGGCACGAACCACAGGGCGGCCTGGGGCGCGTAGGCGTGCAGGGGCAGTTCGGGGAGCAGCATGCGCAGTTCGCGCAGGGTGTTGGCGGCGTAGGACTCGTTCAGGCCACGGCCCAGGTCGCAGGCGGCGAACTGCAGTGGCCTGGAGGTGTCCCAGACGCCGTTGTCGGCGAGTCGTGACAGGACGGCGGCGAGTTCGGCGGGGGAGACGCGCCGGCCGCGCCAGGTGAGCGCGCCGTCGGTGCCCACGATGTGGCTGGCGAGGGTGAAGAACCGCTCGTCGCGGGGGAAGCGGCCGATGGTGTTCCGCAGCTTGTCCGCTTCGACCGGGTCGGTGCGGGGGTCGATGAGGAAGTGGGTGTCGTTGTCCTGACGGGACCGGGTGATCGCATCGGCGATCTCATGGACCCGGTCACCCGCGTCACTCGCGTCACCTGCGTCACCTGACGTGGTCGGTACGGCCGCCGTGACGCCGTCGTTCCCGAACGGGGTGGCATCGTCGAGGTCCCTCAGGCCGGACTCGGACGTGGAATCGTCGCCGAAGATGTCCCCCGGGAAGTAGCTGTCCGTGTCGCTCAGCGGAGTCGACGGTGACCCGTCGGCATTCGGCGCCACTGGGAATTCGGCCAGGTCGAGGTTGTCGAGGTCGAGGTCGAGGTCGAAGTCGAGGCCGGTGAAGTCCTCGTCGTCGTGGGACTGCGCGACTTCCTGGGGCGCCTTGGCCTTGCCCTTGTCGCCCCGCGGGTCGCCGAGCACGCCCGACAGGACGTGCAGGCGGGCTTCGCCGATGCGCTGGAAGTGCGCGCGGATGCTGTCCGGGGTCGCGAACATCGCCGCGAGATCCCCGTACATCCGCTCGTACTGAGGGGCGAAGGCGAACCGGAGCGGGTGTACGGGCCTGCCCGACTCGTCCACGGCCAGGCGCGGGCCGTCACGGAGCGGATACGTGGTGTTGGGGGACTCCTGATCATCGGGGGGGATGAAGCTCGCGTTGAAGGTCTTCATGCCGATGTGGGCCTGCTCCTCGATCGCGTCGTCGCCCGGTCGGCGTTCCCCCGTGCTGGTGGTGCGGGACTCTTCCGAGTCCTCTGTTCGCCACGAGCCGTCGGACCGTTCGGAGGTGACCGATGCGGTGTCGTCGTCCTGCGGCGGCACCACGGCTTCCGTTGCCACGGCTGTGAGCTGCGCGAGGAGCTGTTCGCGTGATTGCGAGACCCGTTCGTTGTGACTGACATACCGGCTGTAGACCGTGTAGGAGGAGAAGTCCGCCTGGTAGTACTGGTGGAATTCATGGAAGAGCCTGGCGATGGCCCCGGTGTCGTCCTGCGTCAACTCTGCGAGCCGACGCTGGGTGCCGTCGTGCCTCAGGACGGGCCTGCCGTGCAGCTTCAGGGCGGCCTCGGCGAGCCACTGGAACGCGGTGTCGCGGTTGTCGGCCGCATTCTTGCTGTGCTTGCGGCGGTAGTAGAAGCCGAAGGGGTCGGAGTCGACCATCATGACGGCGGCTTTGAACGCGCGCATCTCCGCCTCGGTCTCGCCCCACAAGTAGCGGTACCTGCCCATCAGCTCGACGGCACCGCGGTGCTCGGGCTCGGCGTCGTGGGCATCCTTGCCCTTCCCGTACATCGCCTTCGAGTTCATCTTCTCGATGTCGTGGAAGAGGATCGCCTTGACGATCGCGTCGACGGGTACCACGCGGTCCGGATCGTCGGCGTCGAGGGCGGCGAGCTTGAGGTACTGGCCCACGACCATCTGGGCGTGCTCGAAGAAGGTGTACCTCTCGGTCTCCGCGCAGATCTGGCTGTAACGGTGCGCCAGTTCGGGGTAGTCCCGCATCAGGCGGTCGATCATCCGGTACGTCGGGTTCCCGTTCTGCCAGAGTTCAGTGATCTTCTTGCCCGCCCGGATCTGCAGCTGGACGTCCTCGTCGACGTGCCTGCGCATCTCGCTGAAGTCGTGCATGACCGGGGCGTCCGTGAGGTTCCGGTCGGCGAGGGCTTCCGCGGCCTGCCGGGAGAGCACGTAGGCGATCTCCGCATGGGAAGCCCAGGGCAGGACCGTCTCCGTCATGAAACGGTCCACGGACGCCTTGTCATGTCGTGGATTCTCGATGTCGTCGTCGAGATTCCTGAGCTCGGGGGCGAGATCCGTGTTCTTCCTGAAGGCGTTGCTGTGGTCCTGCAGGAACGCCTTCAGGTTGTTGAGACGGCGGTCGTAGCTGCTCCCCGAAGTCTCGTCCAGGAGGAGATTCGGCATGCGTTCGGCGGGCTGCTGCTGGAAGTGCAGCCAGGTCACGTAGTGCTGGCGTAGTTGGGCGGAGATCTTCTGGAGCGCGCCGGCGTCGTTGCGGTGCCTGGCGCCGTCGAGCCAGGGGTTGTACGCGGGGAGCAGCTGGCGGTCTTCGACGTCCGGGATGTCGAGTCGGCGGCGCAGTTCGTTCACGTGGACCACGCGGCCGTGCTTGGAGAAAGGCGCTTCCAGAGCATCGGCGTCCAGGGCGTCCGGCCCCTCGTGATATGTGATCAGCGAGTGCGGCAGGATCTTCTCGCGCAGCTTCCCGAGGTGTTCCCCGCGGATGCCGAACTGATTGCGCTCGCCGGGCTGGTCGGTGTTGATCGTGCGTCTGGCATTGGGAGCGGGGCCGTCGGTGAACGGCTGCGGGGCGGAACCCGGCGTGCGTGCGGCCAGCCTCAGCAGGTACTGCTCATCGTGCAACCCGCTGTCGTAGCCGGGGTGGGGTTCGGGCACCGTGACATGCGATTCGTCACCGCGGAAGGCGTGGCCAGGCGCCTTGGCGTCCACCTCCGGGATCGCGGTCGAGGTGATCTCACGGTAGACGTCCATCGGGACCAGGTAGGACCGGATGAGCGGCTTGTTGACTGGGACGGGGGTCTCCGCCTTGCCGGCTGCGGCTTGGCTCTCCGCCTTGTACTTCATGGCCCAGGCGATGGCCCGACCGGGAGTACCGACACCCGTCCACATGACGCCGTCGCGCTGCCCGCCGGTGCCCAGCACGACACGGCCGGTGGCGGGGTCCTGCTGGATGTCCTTGTACCCGTCGGACGTGGCCCGCCCGGGAACCTCCGGGTCGACCGTGAGCTGCACTCCGTTGGCCACCGCGGTGTAGAAGCGCACGAACGGCTTTCCGTCGACCAGTTCGACCTCCACCTCACCGCGGTGGATGAAGTTCGGCCCCCGGAACACGTACTGCTTCTTGTTCCTGTCGTAGACCAGCGTGGAGTCCAGCGGTCGGTTCGGGCCCGGGTAGCTCACGCCGGGGATGCCGATGGCAGGCGTTTCCTGCTGCGGCGTTCGGGACGGTCCCTGGCCGGAACCGACGAGGGCTCTGGTGCTCACCTCTCGAAGTGTCACCTGGGTCCGGCCGGACTCGACCCGCTCCACCGAAACGACCTCGAAACGGGCGTCGGGCGCGAAGACCACACGGCCCTCGCCGAGTATCTGCCCGGCGTTCCGGGCGGTCAGCGGGAGCACCTCGTAGATCACGTTGTGGTTCGGAGCTGACTTGTGCTGCGTTTCGGCCTTCCAGCCGGTCTTCGCCCCGACCAGTTGGTGGAGCGGCAGTGCGGTGTGGTCCGTACCGCGGTTGTCCGCCAGCTGCTGGAGGGCCTTTACCTCGGTGAGATTGAGCAGGGCGCTGCGCCGTACGGGCTGCTGGTAGCGAGGCAGGGCCTGCTGGCCGTTCTTGACGGCCGTCGCAGTGGGGTGGCCCTCCTGCCCGGCTTCGTCGAGAAGGGTCTTGTTGCCCCTGGCGTGACCGATTGCCAGCGCCAGGTCCGTCACTTGGACGTTGCTGTTGACGAGTTGACGAAGCAACGTCACCGCTTCCTTGGCGTACGGGTCGTACTCGGCCCGGAGATCGGGTACCCGGAGCTGGGTGGAGATGGTGGTCCGGCGCCGCAGCTCGGACGGGGACTCCTCGGTTGCCGTGTCGGCTGAGTCGATCGCGCGGCCACGCGAGGAGATGACGAAGTCGACCATCCGGGCCGCCGGCGAAACGTTCTGTGCGTCCGCCGCCGACGTGATGCTGAACTTGAGCGCTTCGACGATGGAGTGGGCGCGCTCGGTGCCGGTCTTCTCCGCGGCGGGGCCAAACCAGTGGTTGCCACCGGCATGGACGCTGACCTGGAGCTTGTCCTCCTGATTGCGATAGCGCCGGGTCAGCTCAGGGATCAGATCCTTGGCGAACTTGTAGAGGTGGGTCCCGTCGGCCGGATCGATGGTCTTGGCACCCTTCTTGAAGGAGACGGTCAGTTCATGAGTCCTGAACGGCTCGCCGTCCATGCTGACGGAGATGGAGACGGAGTCGGCGTCACCTCCGTCGCCGAGCGACGCGGCGGCCTCTTCGGGTTCGGTGCCAAATGTGACGGCATCGGGGTGTTGGGGGTCGGTGTGGGTGGTGGGGGTGGGACCGTCGGGGATGTCGTTGGAGTGGGTGCTGGTGTGGGTGGGGGTGTGGTCGGAGTCGCCGGTGTCGGTGTATTCGTGCCAGGCGGCGCCGTCGGTGAGAATGGTGGGGCGGCCGTCGGGGGTGATGCCGATGTGCCGGGCGGTGACGAGGTGGCCGGCGGTGGCGTCCGGTGTGTCGGTGCTGGTGGGGATGTACCAGACGGGGGCGTTGGCGGCGAGGGCCGTGAGGGTGTCCGGGTTGGGTATGGGCCGGCCGTCGGGGGCGGAGGTGGCGCGATGCTTCCACAGGCCGCTCATGACCGTCTTGACGGTGGTTTCGTTGGCGGGCGTGGCGAGGTCGCAGGCGGTGAACTGGATCTGGGTGATGCCGTCGAGCCTGCCGGTGTCGTGGGCGTCGATGAGGGCGTTGAGGGTGGTGGCGGTATCGGGTGGGCCGTTGGGGCCGGTGTGCATGCCGACGACGAACACACCGGGCCGGGGGAGCAGCATGTTGAGGGCCCTGGTCCGGCCGGGGGTCAGGATGCCGACGGCGATGCCGGCCGGGATGGCACGGACGGTCGTCAGGCGGGCGAAGGTCTCCATGCCCTCGGCCAGGTCGTCCGCGATCTGGTCCGTCGACCGCTGCCAGAAGGGCGGGGTGTAGCCGTCCGGGGGCAGTAGTGCCGGGGTGAAGCCCTGGTCCAGCAGGAAGCGCTGGGCCACGATCCGGACGTCGGCCGTGATTCCGGTATCCGACGACGACCCCAGCCCCTCGACTTGCTGGAGCTTCTGGACCACGTCGGCGATGGCCACCAACCGGTGTTCCCGCGTCGCGGAAGGCTTTTCCACTGCTCCGTAGTACTCGTCGAAGATCTTGTCGAGGTCCACCCGCACACCGTCCACTTCCCAGGACAACACGTTCTCGCCCGTGTGGATCCGCTCTAGGACCGTTTGAACTTCGTCCCGCACCCCGCGCTGTGGCTCCGAACGCTGCTCGGTCCCCTCGATCCGGCGGCGCAGTTCCCGATAGGAGTCGGCGTGCAGCCGCCGCCAGTCATGGCGGGGGCCCCGCTTGTCGTCCAGCACCTCGCGGATCAACTCGGTCACGCGGTCACGGAAGTCGGGGCCACACCGAAGGTCCGGGCGGGAACCCGGTTCGTGCCGGTCGCGTCGAGAGAGCCTCTCCCGCTCGTCGGGGTCGGCCAGCAGCATCCACCAGGAGTCCTCGGGCAGCACTTCCGACAGCGGACCAGGGCCCTCCGTGACGTGGGCCTCCCACAGGGGGGCCCAGGCGTCCGGCACCGCCTCACCGGGCTCCAGCCCGAACGCGACCTCGTCCGGGAACCTCCGTCCCGGCATGGCTCCACGGAGTGTGGCCTCGTCCAAGGGCGCCAGCGTGCGGAACCTCCCCCAGTCATCGGAGTAGTCCAGAGTGCTGTTGCCGAGCACGTTCCGGCCGAAGGCCTCGGCAGCCGTCATGACCTCGTAGAAGGAGTGGTGACCGACCGGAAGCATGTCAGCCAGCAGGGCCAGCCGCAGCAGCTGGTAGTCCACCTGCAGCCCCCATTTTTGGCTCATCGTGTGGACCGCTGCCATCGTGAAATACGTCGTGTTGGACGTACCGGCACTCATGAGTCCGCCGGTCGCCTCCGCGATCGCCTGGCTCTCGGCGCCTATCCTGATCTGCCGGTGGTGCTCGCCGGGGACCCACCCCAGCCGGCCGTCCCTCACCACATGACGGCGCTCGGCCGCGCTCAGCGGCGGTACCACGTCGTCCGGACGCAGATCGGTCTGCATCAACCGGTCCAGTTCAGCCGCGGAGGCGGCACGCTCCCCGACGTCTGAGATCGTTGTCAGTTCGGCTCTCAGCTTCTCAACGTGCTGGAGGAGTTGAGTCTGCTGCTGCTGTCCTTTCCAGTCCCGGTCAAGGATCGGCGGCCTGTTCTTCTGGAGGGTCAGCACGCCTTTGAGGGCCGGCCCGTGCACGGCCGTCGCGAGCATGTGCATCTGCTCGCGGATGTTCCCGTGCTGGACGACGTGCTCCAGCACGGCGAGGTCGTTGCCGACGGATCCGCTGCCTGTCACCGCTTGGGTGCCCAGCTCTACGCGCCGGCTGTCGTCCAAGCGATTCCAGATCGCCTGGACCAGCTCACTCACCTGGCGCTGCACCGACTCCAGCTCACCGAGGAATTGACCCAGCGGCCGCTCGATTTGCCTGGACGCGTCCGCGTACGCGATCCGCAACGCCACCCGCACCAACAGGTTGTCCACATCCGTGCCGCCCGGGTAGACGTGCAATGCCTGACCCATGCGTGTCAGCACCGACAACGGTTCATTCACCAGAACCGCCTCGGTCCGGCGCTGCCACGGGTGGAGAGGGCTGCCGTAGGTGAAGACACCCGTGACGGTCACCTCGGTCAGGTCGTCCTTGCCGACCAGCAGTCGCCCCTCACCCGTGTCGACGGCGTGACCGGCGGGAATGGTCACCTCCAGCAGGGTCTGCCCGCCGGCCGTCGGACGTTCCTTCGTCAATGTGGCGTACGGCTTGTCGTCCGTGCGCAGCAGCGCGTCCGAAAGGCCCGCCAGCTGGTGCGGGGCCTTCGGCGACACCAGGTAGGCCGTGGTCATCTCGTCCGTACGGGAGCCGAGGCCGGCCAGCACCGACCGCCAGTCGGCGGCTTCCTCACCGGCGTCGGCGTCTGCGGGCTGCTCCCCGTCGTCACCGGCGTTGGCGCCGTGCGGCGCAATGCCGCCATCAGGCAGGGGGTCCGTGCCCAGGGCTGTCACGGTGAGCGTGCCGTCGGGCTGGTCATCGCTGACCGTCGTGGCGTCGGGGGTCTGCTCGGAGGGCTGGGACCGGAAGCGGGCGAACGTCGCCATGCCGATGGCCAGCTCTTCTGCGATCTGGGAGTTCGGGCGTCGGACCCAGAAATTTGCGGTGTAGCCGTTGGCGGGTAGCAGCGACGGGGTGTAGCCCTGGTCCAGCAGGAGGCGCTGGGCCAGGATCCGGACGTTGGCCGTGATCCCGGTCTCCGACGACGGCCCGAGCTCCTTCACCTTGTGGAGCTCTTTGAGCATGTTGGCGATGGCGTTCACGCGCTCTCCGTCCCCGGAAGCGTCAGCCACGTCCCGGCGATACTTGTCGAAGATCGCGTCGAGCTTCGTCCGTAGATCGGCGTCGGGCTGCGAGGGCGTCTCGTTCCCCTCGACCCGGGCGCGCAGCCTCAGGTACGAGTCGGCGTTCAGCGTGTGCCAGTCGCTGTCCGGTGTGTGGTCTCCGTCCAGCACCTCTCCGAGCAGCTTGATGATGTGATCGTCCAGGCGGATGGGGTGAGTACTTCTCCGCTGATCCGGGCTCGCCAGCAGCGCCGGCCAGGACTCCTTGGGCAGCACCCGCGACAGCGGACCGCCCTCCGCGGCCGACCCCTGCGGCAGCCGGGACGTGAGCCGGGCGAACGTCGCCATGCCCAGGGCCAGGTGGTACGCGAGGCTGCCCCCCGGGGGTGCCTTCCAGAACGACGTGGTGTAGCCGTCGGCGGGCAGGAGCGACGGGGTGTAGCCCTGGTCCAGCAGGAGGCGCTGGGCCAGTATGCGGACGTCGGCCGTGATCTGGAGCTCCGCGTCCTGGAGCCACTGAAGATCTTGGACCGCGGTGGCGATGGCTTGCAGTCGCTGCCGGTCGTCGGAGGCGGAGGCCATGACTTCGTCGTAGCTGCTGAAGGCGTCATTGATGGCAGTGGCCTCGGCGGTGTCCTGCGAGGGCATCCCGCCTCTTTCGGCCCGGGCGCGTAGCTTCAGGTAGGAGTCGGGATTCACCGTCCGCCAGTCGCCGCCGGGGGTGGGCTGTCCGTCCAGCACCTCCCCGAGCAACTCGGTCATGTCTTCGTCCCGGGAGACGGGCTCAGCGCCGTCCCGCTCGGCCGGGGGAGCCAGCATCGTCCACCAGAACTCCTTGGGCAGCACCCGTGACAGCGGACCGGACTCGACCGCTTCGGTGCCGAACTTGACGGCGTCGGGGTGTTGGGGGTCGGTGGGGGCGGGGTTGTCGCTGGTGCGGGTGTCGGCGTCGGTGTGGGTGGGGGTGTGGTCGGGCGCGCCGGTGTCGGTGTATTCGTGCCAGGCGGCGCCGTCGGTGAGGATGGTGGGTTTGCCGTCGGGGGTGATGCCGATGTGCCGGGCGGTGACGAGGTGGCCGGCGGTATCGGGTGTGGGGATGTACCAGACGGGGGCGTTGGCGGCGAGGGCCGTGAGGGGGTCGGGGGTGGTGGTGGCGCGGTGTTTCCACAGGCCGCTCATGACCGTCTTGACGGTGGTTTCGTTGGCGGGCGTGGCGAGGTCGCAGGCGGTGAACTGGATCTGGGTGATGCCTTCGAGCTTGCCGGTGTCGTGGGCGTTGATGAGGGCGTTGAGGGTGGTGGCGGTGTCGGGTGGGCCGTTGGGGCCGGTGTGCATGCCGACGACGAAGACGCCGTCCCGGGGAGGCAGTGCCTTGAGGGCGTTGGTCTGGGCGGTGCTGAGGTCGCCGACGGTGATGCCGGCGGGGATGGCACGTACGGGCGTGTCCGGGGAGGTCCAGGTGCCGGGGCCGTTGTTGTCGTAGAGGACGGAGCCGGATTCGGTGACGTTCTCGATGGCTTCGAGGTAGGGCTGGGGGAACGCGCCGTTGGGGAGTGCGGGCTCGGCCATGATGCCGGAGGCGTCGGCTCGGTCGGGGGTGTGCCGGAACAGGGATCCGGCGTCGTGGTAGCGGTCGGGGAGGCCGGCGTAGTGGAGTACTTCGTGCAGCAGCATGGCGTCGTCGCGTGTCTTGACGGCCGGGTCCGCGTCGTCGCCGTGCAGGCGGAAGTGGAGCTGGTCGGAGTCCTGGCCGGCTCCGGCGTCGCGGCTGACTCTGATCCAGTCGTGGCCGCTGATGCCGTCCTGCGCCACGGGCATGGGAACGAGTCGGACCTCCATGTGGAGCTGGTCCTTGGTCCGGGGCAGCTCGAACCCCAGGTTCACGTGGGCATCGAGGAGGCCCTGCAGCCGGTCCCGCAGGGCGGCGACCTCATCCGCGGAGTATGAGCCGTCGGTGGCCACGGGCAGGGTGAGCTGGACGAGGCGCACCGCCCCGCCAGGCAGGCCGTCCCCTTCGGGGACGTTGAAGCGCTGTACGTCGGCATTGATCCGGGTGGCTCGCCCCTCCAGCAGACCGCCTCGACGGCGGTCCGCGGTGCCGGCGTACGGACCCGTGTCGGTCGGGTCGGCCGCGGGGTCGAAGCGTTCGTTGCGTATGTGGGCCGGCGGGGGTACGTCCTGGCGACCCGGGGTCCACTTCCACTCCGACCACCGCTCGGGGGCGACCGGCTGGTCTGTCGGGGTGACCTGTACGGGCTCCTTCTGTCCCGGCTGCGAGACCGGGGAGTGCTCGGGCACGCTGGGACTGCCGTCGTGGCGATCGCGCTTGGTTTGCATGCGTTCGGTGTCCTCGCCGTCGCCGTTGCCGTCGTCGCCGCGGCGGCGCTTGGGGAGCGGGTTGGCGTCGGTCAAGTCGACATGCCGAATGGCGGTCGTGACCATCTCGACGTCGGGGGTGAGGGAGGCGCGGTACTCGGCGACCCGCTCGTCGGGGAACTTCCCATCGACGGCCACGCGGGTGCGGAGTTCCTCCTCGCTCAGACTTCCGATGGTGCGGTAGTGCCGCCAGTCGGGGATTCCTGCACGATCGAGGGTCGGCGTGTGCAGTCCGTCGATTGCCGACAAGTGACCGAAGAGGGAGGACGCCGCCATCACCTCGGGAAGGGAGTGGTGTCCCTGGCCGACGAAGGTGGCGATCAGAGCGAGCCGTAGCGCCTGGTGGTCGATGGTCATCTCCCACTGATCGACCATCAGTTGGGCGTGCTGGTGGAAGTAGAAGCCGGACCCGGAGGTACCGGTCATGACCAGGCGGCCGTGCTGCGAACTGGTCTTCTGCAGTGATGCGCCCATAGGGAGGTGGAGCTTGGCCGCGCCAGGGATCCACCTCAGGGAACCGCGGCGGTCCACCGACTTCGCCCACTCCGCAGAGCTCAGCGGAGGCGTTACCTCTTCCGGCTTGCGGTCCGTGCGCAGCTTCTTGGCCAGCTCGGACCAAGCCTCATAGGCGTTCTTGTAGTCGTCCGAGTCCGTTTGCCGCGCCTTGCTCAGCCCCGTTACCTCGGCTTCGAGCCTGCGGAATTCCCTGTATTCGGGACGATCGTGCCGATCTTTGCGCTCGTCGCTGATCGCCTTCGGGTAGCCGATTGCGTGGCCGAGCGATTGGGGCAGGACCTGGGAGGAGATGGCGCAGAAGATCAGGGTCATCCGCTCACGCAGATTGCCCACTTGTACGACGCGGCGCAGCTGCTCTTCCTTGGTGCCCACGCTACCGGGCATCGCGGCGTCGTCAGTGCCGAGACGCCCCCGCTTCTCACGCGGAACGCGCCGCCAGATGTTCTGTGCCATCGTCTCCGCGACCGCGTTGACGTCGTCCCGGGTGGCCAGGTAGTCGGCGAGCCGCCTCTCGAACGCCTGCGATTCCTCCAGGTAGCGGATCCGTGCACGGTCCTCGATCGACGCCTCGAGCGCGCTGAACGGGCCGGGGGCGGGCGGCGCCATGCTCGGAGGAAAGCCGTCCTCGCCCGGGCCTGTGCCGAACTTGACGGCGTCGTCGTGTTGCGTGCTGGTCGCAGGGGTGAGGACGTTGGTGCGGATGAACCCGTCGGGGATGTCGTTGGAGTGGGTGTCGGTGTGGGTGGGGGTGTGGTCGGGGGCGCCGTTGTCCGAGTACTCGTGCCAGGCGGCGCCCTCGGTGAGGATGGTGGGTTTGCCGTCGGGGGTGATGCCGATGTGTCGGGCGGTGACGAGGTGGCCGGCGGTGGTGTCGGTGTTGGTGATGTACCAGACGGGGGCGTTCGCGGCGAGGCCCTTGAGGGGGTCGGGGGTGGGCGTGGTCCGGCCGTCGGGAGCGGTCGTGGCGCGGTGTTTCCACAGGCCGCTCATGACGGTTTTGATGGTGGTTCCGTTGACGGGTGTGGCGAGGTTGCAGGCGGTGAACTGGATCTGGGTGATGCCTTCGAGCTTGCCGGTGTCGTGGGCGTCGATGAGGGCGTTGAGGGTGGTGGCGGTGTCGGGTGGGCCGTTGGGGCCGGTGTGCATGCCGACGACGAAGACGCCGTCCCGGGGAGGCAGTGCCTTGAGGGCGTTGGTCTGGGCGGTGCTGAGGTCGCCGACGGTGATGCCGGCGGGGATGACAAGGACGGGGGTTTCGTCGCCGTCGCCCGGCGGAGCAGTATCCGGTTGCTTGGGGGCGGTGGCGGCGCCGTCGTTGGGGGGCGTGTCGTCCTGAGAGGTCGGGATGGTGTCGGCGTCGGCGTCAGCGGCGCTGGATGTGGTGGGCGTTGGTTGGACGACGGCGGTGAGCGGGGTGGGAGTGGTCGTCGGGGTGGCGACGGTGGGGGTGTGTTCGGCGCCGTTGGGGAGGGGGGACGGTTCCGGCGTTGCGGAGACCCGTTCCTCGACCCGGATCATCTGGCTCAGGTCGGCGGTGGTGAAGGTGGCGCCGCTTTCGGTCCGCCGGAAGGCCGAATGCTCGTTGATCTCCTGCTCGGAGGAGGGGCCGTTGGCGACGGCGGGCAGGCCGTAGTCGGTGCCGCCGTCGCTTTCGGTGGTGACGTTGAGGACGCTGTCGAGGGTGTCGGCGGTGGGGAGTTCGGGGTCGGGGGTGGAGGGGGTGGATTCGGAGAAGAACGAGGACCCGGTGAAGGGGTTGGAGAAGACCCACTTGACCATGTCCTTCATCTCGCCGACGACGCTGGGGTCCTGGGGTGCCGAGGTGGGGCGCGGGACCGGCCAGGGTGCGGGGTTGCCGGTCATGTTCGCCACGAAGGAGGCGATGTTGATGGGGTGGAGCAGGCCGAAGTACTTGTTGTCGTTGTGGTTCTCGGCGTACTGGTGGCTGAGGACCCAGTCCTGGTACTTGACCATGACGGGTTCGAACATCCTGTTCAGGCCGCTGCCGAGCAGGCTCATGCACACGCCGGCGGCGAACGGTCCCCCGCTGACCTCGAACGTCCCGTCCCCGAAGACCACGTTGTAGAAGCCCTCACTGAGCATCTCGTGGGTGCCCTCATGCAGGAGCGACCCGATGGAGCCCCCCAGCTGGTACAGGGGGTTTCCCTGCAGCGGGTTCTCCTGGAGCAGGACGCGGCTGAGGAAGCCGTCGTGCTCGGAGCGGGCGAAGAGGTTCGGCATCGCGTCCGCGAGGTTCTTCAACGGCTGGTTGTCCGCGAGGCCGCCCAGGGCCTTGGTCAGGGCCTCGGAGAGGTCGCCGTGTTCAGCGCCGAGGCGGACCCACTTGCGGGTCAGGACCTCACCGAACTCCTTGCCCGCTTCCCTCGCGCCTTCATACGCGAGGTGCTTGGCGAAGACGTCGCCCATCTTGTCGGCGAACGCGCTCGCGATGGTGCCCTCACCGAAGCGCAGGAAGCCGGTCTCCAGCTGACGGTTGACACCGCCGAGGAGGTTGCCGACGTCCTCGGCGAAGTTCTGCCGCGCCTGCTTGGTGGCCAGCAGGGATTCCAGCCGCGGCGGTACATCGACATCGACCGTGCGGCCCGTGGGCCCGGACGCCTTCGAGGGCGTCCCAGCCGTCTGGGGGGCGGGGGAGTTGTCCTTCGCGCCGCCGGCGATCGGCTTGGTCGAGGCGGGGGCATCCGGCCGGCCGGCGCCGGGCGTCATGACGGCGCCGCCCGGAGTCTCCGTGCGCACCGGGGGCGTGACCGAGGAGCTGGGGTCGGGCTCGGGGCCGGCGCTGGTGCGGGTCGGGGTCGGGGGCGGCGTCGGAGTGTCCGGCACCTTGTTGACCGGTCCGTTCGGCTGCAGATCCGGCTTGAGCTCGTCATTCTTCGTGACCGGGCCGGTCCCGTTGCCCGGGATGTCCCGGCCGGGGTTCGAGGAGGTGTTGGTGGGGACGTTGTCGAGGGTGTCGTTGACCTTGTCGTCGATCTTCTTCTTCAGTGCGTCGTCGACCCTCTTGCTGAGGATCGAGCCCGGGTCGCTGCCGCCCAGGAGCTTGCCGAGCAGCTTGCCGCCGTAGTGGAAGACGACCTCCAGCGGGCCGCCGACCAGACCGGTCAGCGCGCCCTGCTGGATGGACTGGATCATCGTCTCGTTGTTCCACTTCGTCGTGTGGCCCGAGCCGAGCTGGTAGAGCTGGATCACCATGTCGCGGAAGATGCCGCCGGTGATGCCGATGAAGGTCTGGCTCAGGATCGTGCTGAGCAACCACAGGAACAGGTTCTTGATGCCCTCGCGGGTCATCGTGAACATCACCGACACCGGCCCCCACACCGCACCGAAGGTGAACGGTGAGAAGAACATCGCGAACATGATCTGCGCCAGCAGCTCCACCAGCTGCATGATCGCCATGATCTTCGTGTACTCGACCTGGTTGGCGACCTTCAGTGCCATCTCCGACAGTTGGAGCGCCAGCTCAGCCGTCTTCTCCAGCTGGTTCTCGCCCGCCGTCCGGCCCGTGAGGTCGTTCATCGACGTCACGAACGAATCCGCCGCCTCACCCTCGAAATCGTTCTTCACGATCGGGATGAGCTCCAGGACGTACCCGGAAAGCGTGGTCAGATCCTTTGCGATGGCGGCGTAGTGACCCGCCACCTGCCGCATGAGGTCCTCATCTGCCTCAGGCCATTCCATACCGGTCACGAACCCGAGGAAGTCGGCGATCTCCGGCGGCGGATTGATGGACATGGCGGTGGCGTTCCTCTGGTCGGTGGACGACTGTGTCGAGAAGAACGGAAGCCGCCACCGCCACGGTTCAGAAGTTGCTCACGTGCTGCCCCGCCTCGTCATCGGCGTTGCCCATCGTCTCCGTCGTTTCGTTGCCGGCCTCCACCACCAGACCCAGCCGCTTCCTGATGTACGTGATGGTCTCCGTGAGATTTTCGGTGGGCTTGTCCACCTGCTGGTGGTAGACCTTGCCGATCTCGTCCTGACCGGCGGACTCCTTGTTGATCCGGTTGATCTCCACGATCATCCGGTTGATCTCGCTCAGGCACCGCTGGTAGTCGTCGTAGTGGGCGAACTTGTTCTTGAGGTCGCTCAGTACCCTGAGGGTGTTCCCGTCAGCCATTGAACTCCTCCTGCTTTCCGGTGGGGACGCGGGTCTGCGCCTCGGCGGCGAACTCCTCCTGCTTCTTCTCGCGCCTGGCCTTCTCGCGGGCGGATTCCTCCTGCGCGGCGAACTGCTCCTGCCTGGCGGCCCTCTCCCTCTCCTGCGCCTCCTCCAGCTGGAACGACGAGCCCATCGCGCGCAGCGGCTTCATCAGCTGGTCCAGATCGGTGGGCATGTCGGTCAGGCCGGTGACCGCGCGGAGGCGCTCGCCGAAGTCGGTGAACCCCTTGATCCTCTCGATGACCTGCTCGCCCATCTTGGCCCGGGCGTCGTTGAGTACGGTGACCAGGGCGGCGGACAGCTCGGCCGGCGCCATCGCCTGGTACGCCTTGGTGTGGAAGGTCAGCGCGACCACCTGGCCCTGGGGGCCGACGGTGGCCGAGATCATGCGGTCCTTGGACGTGACGGAAGCCGTGGCCGCGTCGAGTTCGGTCTTGGCGGCGAGCATCTTGTCGCGCTGCTCGTACAGCGCCGACATCGCGTCCTTGATCCTGCCGTCGAAATCGAGACTCATGGGTCACCTCTCGGATGGGTGGGGTGGGGTGGGGACGGGCGGGGGAGAGACGGCACGGCCGTGCCCGGTCCCGCACTGCGGGGCTGGGCACGGCGGCGCGGACAGGGCGGATCAGCGATCAGCGGCCGATGACTCCGTTGACCGAGCCGGTCTGGGTGCCCCAGGTGTCCTCGTCCTCGGTCAGCCACGTGGTGCGCTGCCGGTCCTTGTTCTGGTTCGGCTGGCCGGCGCCGCCCATGCCGGGGCTCATCGGCGGCATCATCGGCGGCTGCATCCCCTGCTGGGTGTTGAGGGCCGTCCGCTGCTGCTGGGATGCGGCGTTGGCCGCGAGGGCGGCCGCGTTGCCCTCCACGGTGGCGCCGAGCTGGGCCGGCCGCTCGCCCATCGCGGACATGCCGCCGACGGTGGCCGCAGTGGTCTTCAGCTTCGGGTTGTCACCGAGGCTGCCTGCCGACGTGAGCCCGTCCAGGCCGCCCATCTTGCCCGTGCCCGGGATGCCACCGGTCTTGAAGTCGGGGAACGGCAGGCCGCCGGACTGGGTGTTGATCTTCGGCAGCGGACGCGAGCCGAACGAGTGCTCGGCGTTCGTCAGCAGCTGGCTCGTGCGGCTGATCGGCTTGCCGTCGGCACCGACCACGATGCCGTCCTTGACGGTGGCTCCCTTGGGCAGGGTGTAGGGGTTGCCGTTGGAGTCGAGCAGCGGCTTGCCGTTGGCGTCGACCACGGTGCCGTTCTCCAGGACCTTCGCGCCCTCGGGGAGCCTGATCTGGTCGTACGGGTTGGAGCCGGGCTTGAGGCCGCCCTCCGGCTGGGGCTGCTGCCCCACCTTGGAGCCGGGCGGGGCGGTGATCGGCTTGTTGCCCGGACCCAGGACCGGATTGCCCTTCGGGTCGTAGACCTTGCCGTCCTTGCCGATGTACGAACCGGGCGGCACCATCACCGGCTTGCCGTCGGGGCCGAGGACCGGCTTGCCGTCCTTGCCGAGCAGCGGCACCTTGCTGCCCGTCCCGGGCGTGGTGCCACCGTTGACATTGCCCGGGAGATTGCCCGGGACGTTGCTCGGCGGTTTGCTGATCGGGCCGTTGCTCCCGCCGGGCTTCAGGTTGGGGACGTTGGTCTTCGGCCCATTCGGCCCATTCGGCCCATTCGGTCCGTTCGGGCCGCCCTTGTTCTGATTGAGGGGGTTGTTCTTGTCGTTGAGCGGGTTGTTGATGTTGCCGTTGGGGTTGTTCGGCCCCGGGCCGCCGCCCGGCATGCTGATGCTGGGCTGGTAGATGCCCTCCCGCATCGAGGCCGCGAGCTTGAGGTACGCGGTGTCCAGCGGGTCAAGGGAATCCTTCGCCGCCCTGTCCAGCGGGGCGAGTTTCGCCAGCCACGTCTTCTTCGCGACCTCTTCGATCCCGCTGAGCCAGTTCGCGGTGCTGATGTCGGAGCCGCCGTTGTCGACGATCTTGTCGAGGATCGGTTCGTAGCCGTACGCGTCCCCCTGCGCCCATGGCTTCCACGTGGCATGGATCTTAGCGTTCGTCATGACTCCTACGAGCACGTCGTACAGCAGGTTCACCGCGTTGGCGTCTCGCAGCACCCGCCACGCCATATAGCCGTTGTACATGGCCACAATGGAATCGACGAGCTGCTTCCTGGTGTCCTGGATCGACTTGATGTAGTCGGTCGGTGCCGTCAGGTCGAGCTTGACCTTGCTCATCTCCACGTTGAACACGCTCAGGAACTTCTTGAACGCGCCGGCCGCGCTGCCCTTCCACTCGTCACCCGAAGAGTCGACCGAGTCCGCCCACCCCTTGATGACCGGCATCCAGTAGTCGAACCACGCGATGATCCCCGTGAGCTGGTCCGCCGCGTGGTCGAACGTCCAGACACTGGTGGCCTCGTTCTTGTTCGGCGTGAACACCAGGGGCGAGAGGTTCTTCTCGGCGTCGTGGAACCACAGGTTGTATTTGGACGACGTATCGTCGAAGACGTTCTTCCAGTCGACGTTGAAGCCCGCCACGTAGTAGACGGGGGTCGCGACATTCTGGCCCGTGTTCGCGTCGGTCAGCGTCGCGTAGCCGGACCAGTACACGTCGAACGTCTTGCTCCAGTCCTGGTTCGGATTCGCGTCCTGGACGATACGGAAGCTGTTCTCGGCGATCCATTTGGGCGAGCCCGGGCCGGCCACCGCATTGCGATCCGTCAGTGCGTTGGTCTCGGCCATGAAGACCTTGAGGGCTTCTTCCCAGTTTTTGCTCACCGGCATGGTGGCGCGGCACTCCTGTCGAGAGGGCGAGGTGCTGTTGGCTAATTGGTCGGGGACGGGCTGGGGCTTCCGGTCCCCGACGGCTTGGAACCCTGCTGGATCGAGTTGAGGATCTCCCACATCTCGGTGACGCTGATGGCGTCGTCGGACGCGTTGTCGAGGATCACCTTGATGCTCTTCAAGGTGAGGAAGCTGCTGTCGGCGGCGGCGCTGAACACGTTGAGCGCGCTCTGCAGCTGGCCGCACAACGTCTTGAACGCGTCCTGCACCTGCTTGGCGCTCACGAGCTGATTCGTGTTGCCCGGCTTCAGCAGACCGTCGTCACCCGAGGACTGTCCGTTCGCCCACTGCGGCAGGGTCAGCACGGCCGGGTTGGCCGCGAAGTCCTTGAGGAGGGTCTCGAACTTGTTCGCGAAGTCCAGCAGGACCTGCTCGGTGACCTTGAAGGAGTCCTTGTCGCCCTCGTCCTCGTTGGGCTTGGTCGGCATGGGAGCTCTCCTGTCTTCGTGTGGGCTGTCCGGTGTTCGGCAGTAAGAACGGGAGCCCCGTGCCGTGCGGTTCACGCCCCCCACGCAATGGCCGAACCCGGCCCGCGGGCGGGAGAGCCGTGGGCCGGGTTCTGGTGTGCGTGTGTCAGCGCTGGAACAGGTAGGCGCTCTTGCGGTCACCGTTCCGGATGATGTTGTGGGCGTCGGCCAGGAGGTCGGCGCCCTTGTCGAACTGCGCGGACAGGTTCGCGTCAAGAAGGCTGACAGCCTTCTTGAACTCCTCGAACTCCTTGGCGGCCTCACCGGTGAACTCGGTCCTGATGGCGTCGAGCCGCTGGACGATGGTGTCGAGGGCGGAGTTCATGGTCCTGGCGACCACCTTCATCCGCTCGTTCGCATCCTGGAGCTGGCCATGCTTGATGTCCATGTCCATGTCGCTCATGGTGATTTCCTTAGGTACGTGGGTGAGCGGGGAGAGATGGCCGAAGCCGGCGGCCCGGGCATGCCGGCGCCGGCCGGGGCTTACTTGCTGAGGACGTCGTAGACGTCGCCGTCCCAGAGGTCCATGTTGGCCTCCGCCTCGCCGGCGGTGTCCGACATGACGTTGCTGGTGACGCCGACGGCGTCGATCAGGTCCTTGTACTCGGCCATCACCGTGCGGTAGCCGCGCTGCCAGTTCTCGATCTTGGCGACGAACTTGGTGCCGGCCGTGGACACCATGCTCCGCTGCACGTCGCTCGCGATGTCCTCGGACTCCGCGAAGGCCCGCTCCATCGAGCCGAGGTGCCCCTCGAGCTCGTTGAGGGTGCTCGTGAGTACAGCTGAAGATACTTTGAGGTTGTCATTCGGGATGTCTGGCACGTGATCTCCTCGGTCGGATCGTGTGAGTCGTGGGATTCCCGGCAGGGAGAACGGGCCGGCCGCGGCCCCCGGTTCACCGCCGAAGTGGCTGTCCGGCGTTGCTCAGCCACCCGAACCAGCCTCTGGACAAGGCGAGTTGACGGGACCCGGGAGCGTCTCCACCACGCCCGCAGAGGCCAGCGCAGCCGGGTCCAGGCTCGGCCCGGTCGGCAGCAGGGTCAGGAACGTCGAGGGCACACCCACCACGGCGGCGCCGCCGTAGCCCAGGGTCTGCACGGCTTCCGTGGACGGCAGCGGATACTTCACACCGTTGTCCGCCACCAGGTACGTCGCCCCGCCCGCGCCCGCCCCGGACAGCGCCCGCACCAGCGCTCCGCCGCCCGGCCGTACGGAGATCCGGTCGGCCGTGCCGCAGCCCGCCGCCACTCCCGGCTGGGACGCGGGCGCCACTCCCGCGACCGCCGTCGTCTCGACGACGGTCACCAGGGTGCGGGGCCCGTCCGTGGAGGGCTGCAGCGCCGTGCACACGCTCTGCCCCGCCGCCGGGGTCACCAGCTTCGGCGGCGCCTCGGGCAGCCCGGAACCCGGCAGGGTCCCGGCCGGCGCCGGATGGGCGGCCAGATCGGCCGCGCCCACCGGTACGGCGATCGCCGGGGCCCCCGCGTACGCCTCCTGCTGGGTGCGCGGGTCACCGCGCAGCAACTCGAACAAGGTCTGGGTCAGCGGTGCCAGCCCCTGCTGTGTCAGGACGTACGGCTCCCCGGCCGGGCCGCTGAACAGCTGGCCGATCCGGGTCTGCCGGCCGGCCAGAGCGGGGCC
Source organism: Streptomyces sp. NPDC055254 (assembly GCF_053606025.1). NCBI lineage: Bacteria > Bacillati > Actinomycetota > Actinomycetes > Kitasatosporales > Streptomycetaceae > Streptomyces > Streptomyces sp. NPDC055254. The sequence continues at coordinate 77,539 of NZ_JBSGQV010000009.1, forward strand.
GGGCGAACCGCGCCCGGGCATGGCAGGCGGTGACAGATCTGGCCCGACGGGCAAGGAGTTGAGGAAGGACGGGGGGACGGGGAAGGGAGTGGCGGTGGCGGTGGTGTAACCGAGCGCGGTACCGGCGCCCGCGCCGGGGTCGAGCCGCAGCCGCTTGCCCTGCCACAGCACGTGCCGGGCGCCGTCCGCGGTGGTCACCAGCAGACCCTGCTGGGGCGACAGGGCCTGGCCCGCCGGGCCGGCGCCGACCGCCACCGACAGCGTGGGCGCTGGGGCGCCGGACGGAGTACGGCCGACCAGCCCGCAGACCAGCCAGGGCCCCTTCGCCAGGAGGGACTTGACGGGCAGTCCGTCGGGGGCGCCGACGATTCCGACCGGTCCGCCGCGTGGAGCCGCCTTGAGCGAGTTCAGACCGACCTGCGACACGGTCATCTTCTCCCCGGCCACCAGCCGGGCGCTGGCCTGGTTGAGCACCGGGCGCAGCTCCCCGCCGATGAACAGGTACCGGGCGCCCGTCTCCTTCACGACCACCAGGGTGCCGGGTTTGGCCCAGCCGGCCGCGCCGCCCGGCTTGATGGCCCCGTACAGGCCCATGACCAGGGCGATCAGCACGGCGATGAACAGCCCGTTGCGGACCCCGCGGGTGGTGCGCCGGGTCGGAAGGTCCGGCGCGTCGGGTTCTCCCCGCAGCATGCCGGCCCCCAGCCTGCCCATCACGAACAGGTGCGCCTGTACCTGGTCGCGCCTGGACTGCATGTGAACTCCTCCGGAAGAACGGTCCTGTCACGGCCGCGGCCGTGGCACGGCCGCTCCGGTTCGGCGCGAAACGCGACGCGCCGCTGGTCAGCCGCTGAGCCCGCGGACCCAGGCGAATACGCCGGCCACGGTCAGCGCGAGCGGGATGAGGCTCAGCGCCAGCGTGCTGTGCAGCAGGTCGCCGGCCCGGCCCCAGTAGGGCAGCATCCGCCGCCCCGGCACCGTCCACGAGGCGATGGCGAGGGCCGCGGCCACCGCCGTCAGCCCGGCCAGCAGCCCCAGCCGGCCGGTGCCGCCGAGCGTGACCGCCCACTCCGAGGCCAGCAGGGCCAGGCCGTAGGAGCCGGGCAGCACCAGTGCCAGCCGCTGCCACAGGGAGCCCACCTCGCGAGCGTGCAGGATCAACAGCAGGGACAGGGCGACCGCCATGGCCGTGGGCGCCCAGCCGGAAGCCGTGCCGACCAGGGTGAGACAGCCCGCGCAGAGCGCGCCGGTCAGCACGTGGAAGGCGGTCAGGTAGCCGTCGGCCACGGCGCTGCGGTCCAGCACGTCCTGTGCCGGATAGGGCTCGATGTCCTCCTGGAGCTCGTCGGCGGTACGCGGCAGCGCCGGGAGCTTCAGCCCGGACAGCCGGAAGGCGAACCCGGGCAGGAACGCACCGAACGCCACGACCAGCACGGCGAGCACCGCGGCCGTCTCCGTGGCCGTGAGTCCCGCCAGCGTGATGGCCCCGGCCGCTGCCCCGGCCACCGCTGTGATCAGCAGCCCGAGGAAGAGCGGAGCCGAACACGCCACGGCGGCGAGCGCGAGGACCGCCGCGCCGGCCGCCGCCGAACTCCCAGCGAGCAGCCGGGCGGCCGTCACGTCCCCGCTGCCCGTCGGCAGCAACGCACCGGCCAGGGCGAGATAGGGTACGGCCGCCGCGCCGAGCGCCGTGCCGGCCCCGGCGTCGCCCACCGCGCGCGCGGCGCTGGCCGCGCCCAGCAGCAGCAGTCCACCGATCGAGCTCGCCGCGACCCCGCGTAGCGGCCCGATGCCTCCGGACAGGGCCAGCAGGGCGAGCCCGCCCGCCAGCGCGGCCAGCGCCAGGCCGAGCGTCACGTGGTGGGTGAGCGCGGGGCGCCACGAGTCACCGCGCTGTTCCAGGCCGACCGCAACGCCGTCGATGAGATCGTCGAAGTGAACCGGCGGCAGCGATTCACGGCGCAGCCGCAGGAACAGCTGCTCGCCGTCCCGCAGTCCGTGGGCCTCCGCAGACCGCTCGTCGTCCAAGGGCTCCTCACCGAGCCGCTGGAGCACCCAGCCGCCCGCCTCGACGGCCTCCTCGTCCAGGTCGTCCCCGGCGTAACCGATGATGGTCGGCAACATGTCCGCCAGTGGCACGTCGCCCGGTACGGAGAGCTCGACCACCTTCTGCGGCCCGTGGAATCTCAATCGGCACAGTCCCGCCACCGCGCTACCGCTCACTGCCCGCGTGTCCTTCCGACTGTTCATTCCGGGGCCGAAACGCCCTCAGCGGCCAGATGAACGGACGGGACCCGGCGGTGGGTTCAGCGGGGCCCGCGCAGTTCGCGCAGGATGGCCTCGACGCCGTCGTCACCCCGTCGTCCGATGAGTACGGAGATCCAGCAGGCCACGGCCCGCCGCTCGTCCTCGGTCCAGCCGGCTGCGGACGGATGCTCCTCCACCACCAGCACGCGGACGAGCAGGCACAGTTCGCCGAAGAGCGCGGCGGACTGTCCGCTCAGTGCGGCGAGCGCGGCCGGGGACATGACGGGCCGCCCGCCGGGCGCGGTGGACAGTCCCAGGACCCGGCTCACCGCGTCCATCACCTCGGACGCGGCGGCCTCCGGAACGTCCAGGCCGGTCCGGGGGGCCGCGGGCTCCGGGTCGTCGTGTGCGGGGACGGTGTCCCGCAGCCATGAGCGCAGCAGCGAGCGGACCTCGTCCGCCTCCGCTCCCGGGTCTTCGTCGCCGTACACCGGTCTCCCACAGCTCCCATTGCCACGGCCACCGCATCGGCGGCGTCGCGTGCTCCGTCTCGTCCACCTCGGCGACCGGTCGGCGAGAGGGATCGGCGGCCGTCCGTACACACACTGTCTCACCGTTCACCCGCTTCCGCTCCGTCTGCGGACTCAACGTGTGCCCGGCCCCCAGGGTTCACCGGCCGCCCCGACGGAGAGTTGAACCGTCCCACGCCGCCCACCCGTTATCCCCTGGGCAAGGAGACCGCCGAACACAGTCGGCCGGCGCGGCGTGAGGAGCTTTTCGTTGAGCGTGGTGCTAGTCAACCGCCCACCACGGCGGCCGGGCCCCGAGACGCCGGACGGCGAGATCCAGCTGCAGGAACCGCCCGTACTGCCCGAGAAGCAGAACGGCATGGGGAACATCATCACGATGGTGCCGATGGCGCTGTCCTCGCTGTCCATGGTGTTCATCTTCCTGCGCCCCAATGGCGGCCTCATGACGTACGTCGCCATGGGAACCATGGCCGTCTCCGCGATCGGCATGGTGGTCACCCAGATCATCCGTGGCAACACCGACCGCAAGGCGGAGCTCACCGCCGAGCGTCGTGACTACCTGCGCTACCTCGCCCAGATGCGGCGCCAAGTGCGCAAGGACATCCGCAGCCAGCAGGAGGCCTTGGCCTGGCGCAACCCGGAGCCGGTCGAGTTGGCCTCGCTGGTGAAGACCTCACGCCTGTGGGAGCGGCGCGCGGCTCACCCCGACTTCAGCGACGTGCGGATCGCCATCGGGTCCCAGCGGCTGGCGGTGCGCCTCGCCCCGCTCGCCACCAAGCCGGTGGAGGACCTCGAACCGCTCAGCGCCCACGCGCTGCGGCGCTTCATCCACGCGTACGCGACGCTCGCCGATCAGCCCGTCGCCATCCACCTGCGCGGCTTCGCGCACGTCCTGGTCCGTGCCGAGTCGGCGGAATCCGGGACGGCTGACGGCGCGGACGGCAGCGCGGGCGCCGGGGCAGCGGCCGGTACACGGTCGGCGGCCGGTACCGGGTCGGCATCGGGTACGCAGTCGGTACCCGGTACCGAGTCGGCGGCCGGTACCGAGTCGGCGGCCGCGGAGCCCGAAGACCAGGCCCGCGCGCTGGTCCGCGCCATCCTCGCTCAGCTGGCCACGTTCCACGCCCCCGACGAGCTGCGCATCGCCGTGGTCGCCGCACCCGACCGCCGCTCCCACTGGGAGTGGACCAAGTGGCTGCCGCACGCCCTGCACGCGAGCGAGACCGACGGCGCCGGCCCGCTCCGGCTGGTCGTCGCCACGATCGGCGAGTTGGAGCAGTTGCTCGGCGACGAGTTCGGTGCCCGGCCGTCCTACGAGCCCGAGGTGACCCCGAGCCGCGACGAGCCGTACACGGTCATCGTGCTGGACGGGGCGACGTTCGCCGCCCCGCACCGGGCCGCGCTCGGCGGCTACCGCAACGCCACCGTGATCGACGTCGGCTCCACCCTGGACTGGAAGCACGACCGGGTCACCCTCCGGCTGCGGATCACCGACGGCCCCGACAGCACCCTGGAGATGATCGGAGCCGACCGCAACCGCAAGGACGAGATCACCGCCCTCGGCCGCCCCGACGGCCTGTCCACCACCGCGGCCACCCGGCTGGCCGCGTCCATGGCCCCGTACCGGCTGGGTGACAGCGTCGACGCGAGTGAGCCGCTGGCCACCGACTTCGACCTCACCGCCCTGCTCGGCATCCACGACCTGCACCGCTTCGACGTCAAGCAGCAGTGGGCGCTGCGCAACCAGGCGAACAAGCTGAGGGTCCCGCTCGGTCTCGGCCCCGACGGGACCCCCATCGACCTCGACATCAAGGAATCCGCCCAGGGCGGCATGGGCCCGCACGGCATGCTGATCGGCGCCACCGGCTCCGGCAAGTCCGAGCTGCTGCGCACACTGGTGCTGGCCCTGGCCCTGACCCACTCCTCGGAGATCCTCAACTTCGTCCTGGTCGACTTCAAGGGCGGCGCGACCTTCCTCGGCCTGGACCACCTGCCCCACACCTCCGCGGTCATCACCAACCTTGCCGACGAGGCCGAGCTGGTGGACCGCATGCGGGACGCCCTGCACGGGGAGATGATCCGCCGCCAGGAACTCCTGCGCGCCGCCGGTAACTACTCCTCCCTCCTGGAGTACGAGAACGCCCGTGCCGCGGGCACCCCGCTGGACCCGCTGCCCACCCTCTTCGTCGTGGTCGACGAGTTCTCCGAACTGCTCGCCGCCCACCGCGACTTCATGGACCTCTTCGTCATGATCGGCCGCCTCGGCCGCTCCCTCGGCGTCCATCTCCTGCTCGCCTCCCAACGCCTCGACGAGGGTCGCGTCCACCAACTCGAATCCCACCTGTCCTACCGGATCGGCCTGCGCACCTTCTCCGCGATGGAATCCCGGGGCGTCCTGGGCGTACCGGACGCCTATCAGCTGCCCTCCCAGCCCGGCAACGGCTACCTGCGCAGCGACATCTCCACCCTCACCCGCTTCAAGGCCGCGTACGTGTCCGGCGCCTACGAGCACAAGAGGCGGGCGGCCGCCCAGCGTGCCGTGATCGAGGGGCAGGTCGTGGCCTTCGGCACCGAGTACGTGGCCCCCCGTACCCTTCCCGCCGAACTGGACGTGGCGCAGGAGCAGCCGGAGCCGGAGGCCGAGGAGACCCGTTCGCTCCTCGACATCGCCGCCGAACGCCTCACGGACGCCGGTCCTCCCGCCTACCAGGTGTGGCTGCCGCCCCTGGACGTGCCGCCGACGCTGGACGAGCTGCTGCCGCCGATCGCACCCGACGCCGAGCACGGCTTCACCGTGGAGGGCGAGGCGCGCGGGGCCCTCAAGGTCCCGGTCGGCGTCGTCGACCGCCCCTTCCAGCAGCTACGCGACCTGCTCGTGGCAGACCTCGGCGGGGCCGACGGACATCTCGGCATCGCGGGTGCTCCGCAGTCCGGCAAGTCCACCCTGATCCGCACCCTGATCACAGCCCTCGCGCTCACGCACACCCCGGCCGAGGTGCAGTTCTACTGCCTGGACTTCGGCGGCGGCACCCTCTCAAGCCTGCGCGGCCTGCCGCATGTCGGCGGGGTCACCGGACGGCACGACGCCGAGCGGGTCAACCGGACCGTCGCCGAGGTCAATTCGGTCATCACCCGCCGCGAGAAGTACTTCGCCGAGCTCGGCATCGACTCGGTCGCCGCCTTCCGCCGCAAGAAGGCGGCCGGGGAGCTGCCCGACGACCCGCACGGAGACGTGTTCCTGGTCGTCGACGGCTGGAACACGCTGCGGCAGGAGTTCATGGACCTCGTCCAGTCGCTCACGCTGATATCGCAGCGCGGCCTCAACTACGGCGTCCACCTGGTCATCGGCACCACGCGCTGGGGCGAGATAACCGGAGCCCTGCGCGACCAGCTCCAGACCCGCTTCGAGCTGCGGCTCGGTGACCCGGTGGATTCCGTCGTCAACATGAGGGCGGCGGGCAAGGTGCCCAAGGTGCCCGGACGTGGACTGACGGAGGACCAGATGCATTTCCTGTGCGCGCTGCCCCGGATGGACGGCATCGGTACCGCGCACGATCTGAGCGAGGGCGTCGCTGACCTGGTCGATGTCGTCTCGGACCACTGGACGGGCCACCGTGCTCCGCAGGTACGGATGCTGCCGGCGCTCCTGGAAGCGGCCGAACTGCCCGCACCGCACGGCTCGTTGAAGATCCCGCTCGGTCTCGAAGAGCAGGACGTCCAGCCGCTGTGGCACGACTTCGCGCAGGACTCGCACCTGATCGTCGTCGGCGACAGCGAGTCCGGCAAGAGCAATCTGCTCAAGCACATCGCCACCCAGATCATGCGCGCGTACACGCCCGACCAGGGCCGCATCATGCTGGTCGACTTCCGGCGCGAGATGTACGAGACCGTGCCCGAGGAGTACCGCCTCGGCTACGCGGTCGCCGCCGACCCGCTGCGGCAGATGATCGCCGGCGCGGCGAAGGCGATCGCCAATCGGGTGCCGTCCGCCGACATCCCCCCGGACCGGCTGAGGCTGCGCGACTGGTGGAGCGGGCCGGAACTGTTCGTGATCGTGGACGACTACGACCTGGTCGGCAGCTCGGGGGCGGCGCACCCGTTCACGCCGGTCATCGAGCACCTGGCCCAGGGCGTGGAGATCGGCCTGCACATCATCGTCGCCCGGTCCGCGAACGGGGCCGGCCGCGGCCTGGCCGATCAGCTGCTGCGCAAGCTCCAGGAAGTCAACACACCCGCGGTGCTCCTGTCCTGCCCGCCGACCGAGGGTTACCTCTTCGGCGGCACCAAGCCGAGGGTGCTGCCGGTGGGGCGTGCCCTGCACATCACGCGGCGCCGTACGTTGCAGCTGCAGACTCCGCTGCTCGACCCCGACCACCAGAATCCGCAGAACGGAGCCGAGGGATGACCACCCTGCAGCCCACCTCCACCCCGCCGGGCACCGGATCGGCGCTGTGGCCCGTCGGGCCGCACCTGGTCATCGCCCCCGAGGAGGCCGAGCCCGCGCTGACGGCTGCCCTCAGCGGACAGGACCCGCTCCCCGACGCCGTCCTGGTACTGGCGGCCGCGCCGGACGCGGCGCCCGTGCTGCGCCGCAGTCTGCGGGAGCTGGTCCACCTCGCCACCGGACGCGGCGCGACCCGTCTGGTGCTGGCCGCGTCGGGCCTCGCCGCGCCGGGGCCGGACAGGCGCCGTCCGGTCGAGACGGTGGCCGCGGCGGCCGGTTTCCCGGTGATCGCCCCCGACGGCGTGGTCACCGTCGAACCCGACGGCTCCGTCCAAGTCACCCCGCCGGGCACCTGGTGGCTGACCGAACCGGGCGTCCCCCCGCGTCCGCTGGCCCCGGCGTGGCCACCGGCGGTACGGGAGAACGGAGCCGGCGGCGAGGACGAGGGGGAAGGGGACAACGGGGAAGGGCACGAGGGGGAAGGGCACGAGGGGGAGGGGCACGAGGGGGAAGGGCACGAGGGCGAGGAAGTGGAGCGGCCCGGCCGGGTCCCTTCGCCGGACACGGCCCCGCTCGCCCCGCAGGCCGCACCGGCCCCACCCACCCTGTCGGAACTGGAGCCGCTGGAGGCACTGTCCCCGGCGGCCGGCCCCCATACGGACGTGCCCGTCACGGAGCCGGTCGACCCCGGTGCGGGGACGGCGCACGTGGAGCCCCCGCCGCTCGCCCCGCCCGTACCCGTCGTGGCGGAGTCCCCGGGCGGCGCCCACGGGTTCGAGATCGAGCCGGTCGGCGCCGAGCCGGGCGCCGAGTCGCGCCCGGAGCCGCGCGCCGTGCCGCGATCGGAGCCGCGATCGGAGTCGCGCCCGGAGTCGCGCCCGGAGTCGGGCGCCGAGCCTGGCCACCGGCCCGTGCCGGGCGGGTTCTGGCTGGGCGAGGTGCCAGAGGGAGTCGAGGCGCTCATCGGCGTCAGGCCGGGCGACCTCCTCCTCGGCGTGGGTTCTCCGCGGCGGCCGGTGCTGCCGTCCGCCGACCTGCTGGACCTCGTACGCGAGGCTGCCCCGGAGCCGGACGGCCTGCTGCTCACCGCCCCCTGGGCCGACCCGGCCGAACTCATCGGCATGGCCGTCGCACTGGCCGCCCGGCTCGGCCGCAACGTGCGGGCGGCCGTCGGCCTGCCGGTGCGTACGGCCGATGGCCACGACCACGCCACCTCGCTCCTCGACCAGCGGGGTGGGGCCACCTGGCAACCCATGCTGGTCGAGCTCACCGCCTCGCCCGGGCATCGCCGCGTGGTGCCCTCGGCCTGGCTGCGGCTGCCCGGACTCGACACGCTCGCTCCGGCCGTTCACCGGACCGGGAGCGAGGGCTGGGTGCTGGAGACCGTACCGGCCGGGCTCTGGCTGCGCCCGGCGGGCCGTTCGGCCAACCCCTGGCCCCGGATGCTCCGCCCCGACCCGGCCCGCCCGGTGCTGGTGGTGGGGGACCGTGACCGGGCCATCGCCCCGGAGGTGTGGGAGGCGCTGCCCGGCGTGCTGGCCGCGCTGCCGGACCTGGGCGCGATCGCACCGTACGGCCTGCTGGTCAACGGAAAGGGCGCCGACGGGGCGGCGGCGCGCGCATGGGCCGGGGCGAACGGCCTGGACTGGCTCGGCCCGACCTCGACCGATTCGGCTCCGGCCGTACCGGCTCCGGCCTCTTCGGCCCCGGCCACCTCGGCCCCGGCCGTACCCGCTCCGGTCTCTTCGGCCCCGGCTGTACCGGCTCCGGCCACCTCGGTCCCGGCCACCTCGGTCCCGGCCGTACCGGCTCCCGCCGACGAGGACAGCTCGATGCCCGACCCGGCGGCCGAGGCTGCTGCCCCGCCTCCGTTCGCCGCGTCCACGGAGACCGCCCCCGGCGCAGCCGGACGCTCCACCCCGGCGGCCCTGGGCCCGACCGGACGCAGCAGGCCCGAAGACCGCGCCGCCCTCAAGGACTTGCTCGGCCCGCGCTACCACCTCGTCGCCAGCAAGACCGAACTGCTCGCCTCCCGGCTGCCCGCCCTGCGATCAACTCTCCAGGACGACCTCAAGCCGGACATGGTCGCCATCGCGCTCTACCAGGCCGACACCCCCGCGCCGGCCTCCCGCGCCGACCTGGTCGCGACCGCCCGGGCGACCGAACCCGGGCCGCTCACCCCGCTGCTGCGCTGTCTCGGCTCGGGACTGCGCCGCCTGCCCGGCCACTACGGGGCCGTCATGCTCGCCGCCCCGGCCGAAGAGGTGCCGTTGGACCAGTACATGCCCGGCTCCGTGCTTGTCGAGCCCGCCCCGGTCGCTGCCGTCCCGGCGTGCGATGCCGACCTGGAAGGCTCCGTCGAGTTCGGCATCTGGTCCACCACCGGCCGCCGTACGTCCCTCTTCGCCGGTCCGGACGCCGAGCCCGAGGTGGTGTTCCCGCCGGGAACGGCCTTCTCGGTCCTGGCGCTCCGGCCACCGGCCGACGACGAAGGACCGATCAGGGTGCTGCTCCGCGAGATCTCGCCCGCCGAGGCCCGGCCGACGGGCCGCGGCACGACCGCGTCCGGGGCCGCCGACGACCGCTCCCGGGAGCGGGACGAACAAGCGCGGTCCCGGCTGACCTCATGGTTCGAACGCCGGGACATGCTCGCGCCCCAAGAGCGCCGCTCCCTGCCGGACGCCACCCGCTTCCACCTGTCTCCGGGAGCCACCCTCCGCCGGACCTCCCTCCCGTAGGCGCCTGATCGGATCGGCCATCGCGGTCACGGCCGGCCCTCGGTGTACCGAAACAGGGCAGCGAGCCCGCGACAACGGTGAACAACGGGGACCCGCCCCGGTTTCCGGCTCCCGGGGAGGGACTATGGAGCCGTTCCTCAGGCACGGGCCGGGAGCAGGCTCACGACGGTCGCCTGTGGCACGGTGACCACGCCACCCGCTTCGGTGCGGACGGACACCTGTCGCGAGTCCGCAGCGACCAACTCACCGCAGTGACAGGAGCAGGCCAATGGCTTCTCACACGCGGGGGATCAAGTCTCCGGAGACGTCGGTGCCGGCGGCTGGGAGGGTGACGAGGGGATGATGCGATCGGTCGGTGCGGAAGCAGGCGGCGCCGCTCCCAGCTCCGTTGCGGTCGGACTCGACAACGACGCGGACCCTGGCGTACAGGTGGCCCAGCGATGGCTGAGGGAAGAGGTAGCAGATCTGCGGCAGGGGGCCCTCTTCAATTTCGGCGAGATGACCGCAGTCAAGCTCACGGCCGTTCTGGGGCTTGCTGGAGCCCTCGGAGCCACCCGATGGCCCCTGGAGACGGTCACGGCGGTGTTCGCCGAGCCCGATGGCTATCGAGAGGCGTCTGAGGTGGTTGAGCGGCTGGGGCGGTACTGGTCCTGCCGCGGGAGCCGGGTGCCAGCCATACCTTCACCGCCCCCGCTCTGCTGGCCGAGCTACATCGGCGGACCGGAGCCCGGGTAGGCCCTCTGCGTTTCGTCGGCACTCCCCGTTCCCGTTGCCGCTCCTGCCCCGTGACGAGAATGTCGGATAGCTGCTGGAACTTCCTGCCGACGAGGAGGGAGCAGTGGCGGTTGTCGCGGACTTCAGCGCGATGCTTTCTGAGAGGAGGAAGTGCTGGTGAACCGCTCCTCAAGGCTGATCGTCCTGACCGCGCCGGAACAGTGGCAGGGATCAGGGGAGGCGCGCCAACGGAAGTTGTCTCCAACTTGGGTGCTCCGGACCCTGTGCAGGTGGTCCGCGCCTGGCTCCGGGTCGAAGCGTCAAACAGCGGTGAGGAAGCTGAGGACCTGGAAGGAGGGTGCTGGCGGTGGAGAGCCTTGCAGGTCTGACCCCGGTGCCGCTGAGGGCATCCGCCCTGCCCCGGTGATTCCGCCTGCTGTACGGAGAGTTGCGATCAGCGGCCATCAGCGGTAGAGAGGAAGAGAGGCGTTCTTCGCCTGGTCCATGTTTTGGGGATGGTCCCCGTGCCTGACGCAGGCCCATGGTCATGGGCTCTGATCGGCTTGTTGCTCGCTCTCGGGGCCCTCGGCGCCGCCGGAGCGATCTTCGCCTGGAGAATGGCCGTCAGGGAACCGGAGTCCGAACCGCGCATAGAAGTACTCGCGGGTATCGGTGGAGGCCTTGTCACCGGCATCGTGATCGGGCTGTCGGCATTGTTCCTGGAACAGACCATCGGAGAGTCACAGAAGTACGCGGCGTGGAGGGCGAACATCGAAATCGCCCCATCCATACCAGGGTTCACTCCTGACGGCCGGAGCGTCAAAGGCATCAACTTCAGCGGCAAGGATTTGCACGACGCCGACCTCCGCAGAACCGATCTGAAGGACCTCAGGTTCAGGGAGTCCGACCTCAGAGGAGCGAATATCAGGGGAGTTTCGCTTCAAAGGGCAGAATTGATCGGCGCCAACCTCTACGAGGCCACACTGCTCGGGGCAGACCTCGAAGGCGCATCGCTGCACAGCGCGAACCTCACTCATGCCGAGTTGGCCGGTGCTGGTACTTCATTCAAGGGCGCCAAGGTGAACGCGTACACCTGTTGGCCGAAGGGTATGCCGCCCGAGATGCTGGCCAACGTCGTCGTGCAGAATTTCTGGGACGAAGCGACCGGAAAGATGCTGGGCCCTCAGGAGGACATGCAGGACGGATTCAAGGGAGGCCAGCAGGCTCCGAACTGCACCCTGTGGAAGGGCAGCGAAGAGCTCCGCTAAAGAGGAAGGGGTGGCCCGTGAGCCAGGCGGTGAAGCTTGGCCCACACCCGGGCCTTGCTCCATTCTGCAAAGCGCCGGTGGGCTGTCGCCCCCGACGGCCCGAACGACGCCGCGGGCAGCTGTTGCCACGTACAGCCCGACGTGAACACGATCGCGGCCGGCCGATCACCATGCCGGCGCCGGCCGCCACCCTGTGGCCGCGACGGCGCCTCCGAAACCCCCCGCTGGAACAGCGCCCACAAGTCTTCCGGCACCAGCCGCTCAACAATCCCGACCAAGGCCCGCAGCCTACCCACTGCGCCGAATGAGATGACGTCCTAACCGATGATCAGGTCCGGGGCGTGTGGTGAAAGTGCTGGTCACAGGACCCGGCGCGCTCCGCCGGCCGATACGACGCTGTGTCCCAGTGCCCATCCGGGTGGGCGGCGGCGTCGACGGCTTCGTGGTCATCGCGGGCTCCGCCGCCCTTCCCGCTTCCACCCTCCACAATCACCCGCACCGATTGAGGCATACTCTCCGTGTTCACACAGGCACTCATAGTGATTGCCCAAGGGAAGGAATCCGCCCATGACCGAGCCGCAGGCCACCGAGCAGCAGATCCGCGAAGCCCTCGCCGCCGCCGCGCCCATCGTCCTGGCCCCCGGCCCCAAGGAGCCGCCCACTCAGATCCCGCCCGTCCCGAGCGACGTCTGGGACCTGCCGGGGGGCACCGCCTGGGTCTACTACGCCGAGGGCAGCGACCGGCTGACCAAGCCCGTGATCGCCGCCGACGGGTTCAACATGGGGCCGAGCAGCATCGACATGCTGTGGCAGGGCCTGGACTGGGGACAGTACGCCTTCTTCAGCGAGCTGCGCCGCCGCGGGCACGACCTCATCGTCCTCGGCTTCCACGAGCGCAGCGCCGCGATCCAGCAGAACGCGGCCGCCGCGATCGAAGCGATCCTCCGAGCCGGCGACATGCGCCATGGTGACCACCGACTCGCCGTCGGCGGCTTCAGCATGGGCGGCCTCGTCACCCGCTACGCCCTCACCAAGATGGAGTCCCAGCGGATCGACCACCAGACCGGCCTCTACTGGTCGTACGACACCCCGCACCGCGGCGCCTGGATCCCCCTGGGCCTCCAGGCGTTCGCGCACTACTCGCGGGACCTCAATGGCGGCTTCTCCCGCCAGATCAACAGCCCGGCCGCCCGGCAGCTGCTGGCCTGGCACATCGAGGAGTGGGACGGCAAGCCCCGCGTGGACGAACTCCGCGAACAGCTCCTCGCCGAGCTGGACCGGATGGGCAACTGGCCCGCGATCCCTCTGAAGATCGGCGTCGCCAATGGTGTCGGAACCGGCCAGGGCAACGGCATCAAGCCCGGCGACCACGCGGTCGAGGGCAAGGGCCTGGCCATCCTGGGCACTCACCTCTACGCCCAGCGCAGCGGCGACAACCAGCTCGTCGCGAAGCTGCGGCTGGTGACCCTGCCGCCGGCCAAGGAGGTACGGACCGACGACCTGCCCGAGATCGACGGGGCCCCCGGCGGCACCCTGGAGGGCTTCGGCATCCTGGCCGACAAGCTCAACGAGCAGCCCCCGATCCTCGGGCTCAAGACGATCGCCCACAACCGACACCACGCGTTCGTGCCCTCCGTCAGTGCCGTCGCCATCCGCGACGTCACCACCGACGCGGACCTCTACGTGAACATCGACGGCCTCGCACCGGAGACGAGCGAGCTCGACGACTTCAGGCTCGCCTCGCAGAACCAGCCGCACACCCTGATGACCGCGGAGCTCGGGGGCTGGATCGTCGAGCAGATCGAGAACCAGGGCTAAGAGGAGCTGACACGATGCCTGGACTCGCCTGTAGGTGATCACACAGCAGGCGAGCTTCAGGAACGCCTCGTGGATGTCGTCGCGGATCTCCCAGCGGATCCGTAACCGTCGGAAGCCGTGGATCCACCCCTTCGTCCGCTCGACTACCCGGCGGACCGAGCCCAGGCCGGCTCCAATTCCCGCAGCTGACGGCCTGGAAAATAGGGTGCGGTCGGCTGAGCTGGGGTGATAGGTAAGCGATGTGACAGAGAGTCTTGGGTTTTCCGCCCTGCTGCGTCTGATAGACGAGCGGTCGGCCGCGTTCCGGAGTGCGGTTGCCGCCGCGCCCGGCCTTGAGGCGCCGGTGCCGTCCTGCCCCGAGTGGACGTTGTTCGATCTGGTGCAGCACCTGGGTACGGGCCAGCGCTGGTGGGCCGCGATCGTCGCCGCGGGCCCGGCCGAGGCTCCGCCGGCCAAGGATGCCGCGGAGGTGCCGCGCGAGCACGAGGCCCTGCTGGCCTGGTACGCCGAGTCGAACGAGCTGCTGCTGAGTGCGCTGCGCGAGGCCGGCCCGGAGCGCGAGTGCTGGGCGTGGTGGGGCGCCGGCGTATCGCCGACGAATGCCTGGGGCGTTGCCCGGCGCCGGGTGCACGAGGTGCTGGTGCACACCTACGACGCCCAGCTCGCCGCAGGCGCCGTGCAGCCGATGCCGGCGGACGTCGCGATCGACGGCGTGGCCGAGTTTCTCGACACCTGCAACTCCACCCCGGCGGCCTGGCCGCACGAGGCCGCCACCATCCACTACCACGCCACCGAGGGCCGCTCCTGGCTCCTCGCGTTGGACGGCACCGGCGCCTGGCCCGCACCCCTCACGGACGACGCCGCGCCCGCCTCCACTTCGGCCACGGGCACGGCCGAGCAACTGCTCCTCTTCGTCTGGGGCCGCCTCACGCTGAGCGATCTGAGGATCGAGGGCGACCGGCATGTGTTCGAGCAGCTGATCGCCTGGGAGCCCGAGGAGTAGCCAGTCCGTACCGCCGGCGGACGGCCTTGATGACGTCCGCCTCGGTGAACATCGCGAACAGCTCCGCGTCCGCGCGGCGGAGGGCCGGTACGGCCTCGTACAGCTCGGGCCCGAGCGCCTCCCGCAGCACTGCCGACTCAGGCGGGAAGCGGATATTGTTACGACCAGGCTTTCTGTTGCGCCTGCTGCCAGTCGGGCAGGTCTTCGCCTTTGCGGCGTCGGTGGGGCATGACGAGTCCGGTGCCGGGACAGCCGCCGTCGACGATCGCGAGTGTTCTGCCGACGGCGGCTCTGACCATCGCGTCGCCGGCGTCGCGGGTGCAGGAGTCGAACGCGGGACCGCCGTCGAGGCTGTCGTTGGCATTGACGCCGTCGGTGGCGACGAGGGTGTCGCTGCCCTCCCCGCCGTTTCCCGGACCGCCGCTGATGGTTTCGTTGCCTCCCAGGCCGAAGATGGTGTCATCACTGTCTGCCCACGGGCCTGCCCGTCCGTGGGGAGCGGGCACGCATCTCGACCACGGCCGCGCCCCCCAGGTGGCGCGGCCGTGGTCGCTCCCGCGGGCCGGTCACGGGCATTTGGTGACGCTGTCGCCGAGGTCGGCGCGGCAGGTGTCGGCGCAACGACACGCTCACCGGCTCCGAAGGCCGCAGCTGGGGAGGGTTTCCGCCGTCGTACCCCATGGCCCGCCCGGACAGGCGCGGACGGGACTCACCGAGATCCGCCCAGAGCCGAGCGGCACGGCGGGGCCTGCGGCGCGGTGGCTGAGTTTGGCTGTTCTCGCACGTGCGCAGGATCGGTGCATGACCACACCGAGCGGGCCCCCAGCCGGAACGTTGCGAGCCAGGCTCGCCACAAGCGATTCCGCACGGGGCGACATGACAGCGCGGCCTGCCGCGGCACGGGGTGGTCTCGGCAGTGGAACAGCAGGTCTCAGGGGACCGTCTCCCGCGGTGCGGGAGACGGTCGAGGCGATCGTGCGGGCAGTGGGGGCCGGCGACGACGTCTTGATCGGGCGCTTGCTGAACGGGTTCGCGGAGGTCGCTGACTACGACGCCCTCGTGCACCTGCGCACCCGCCTGCACACCACCTTGCGCACACCGACGGGTACGACGCCTGCGCACCGCAGTCCAGCGGTGTGACGGGGGGCCCCTGGTGCCTGGGAGCTCACGGAGGGGAGATCAGCGTGCTGTGGTGGAAGCCGAGCCGAGGGTCGTGCCACCAGGGGAGGCCGTCGACGTACTGCCGCAGCTGCGGCATGCGCACCCGCCGGCGGATCGTGTTGGCGGGGTAGTCGTAGACGGTGATGGTGTTGAGCCCTCGGTTGGCGGTGAACAGGAGGGTCTGGTCCGCGGACAGCTGGCAGGCGTAGACCGAATCCAGCAGGGTTCCGCGCGACACCCGCAGAGCGGCGAGGAAGTGCCTGCTGCTCGCTGCCGGTGAGCCGCGGGTGAAGGCGTCGGTCACCTGGTGGAGCGACTGCCGTCCGGCGAGGAGCTGCTCGGGCAGGCCGGGGCGCTCGTCGATGATCCGATGGGTGGCGAAGTCGTTCAGGTCGATCATGACGATGGTGCCGCTGCCGCCGTTGCAGTAGATCAGTTCACGGTCGGAGACGCAGACGTCCGAGTTGATGTGCGCCGGAGTCTCCCGCGGGGCCGTCCAGTGGCGCAGGACCTGCCCGTGTTCGGCGTCGATCTCGAAGACGTACTCCTTGAGGTAGGCCATGGCCCATTCGTGCCAGTCGTGTCCCTCTTGGGGCAGGACGCGGAAGGAGAGGGCGTAGAACCGGTCCTCGCGGGGGTGAACGGCCACATGCCAGCAGGTGGCGGGTAAGTCGACGCGGCGGGCGGTGCCGGTGCGCAGGTCGAAGATGCCGACCTCGCGGGCCTCGCCGCGGCCGGGGTGGTCCATGCCGCCGTAGACGAGGTATCGGCCCGAGGCCGTGGTCTTCATGGCGTGGGGCAGCTTCAGGCCGTGCGGGCCCAGACGCTCCGGCCGGTCGAGCGTGTCGAGGTCGAAGCGCCACAGGTTCTCGCCGATCGCACCGACGACCTCCCGGTCCCCCAGCCAGACGATGTGTGTGGTGCCTTTGATGGACGAGTCGGTGGGTTCGATCCGCAGGCTGGACAGGCGGTCGGTCTCGTCGAGGGTGGCGGTGTCGTAGAAGAGCAGGTGCTGGCCGGTGTTGCCGAGGAATCCGAGAGCGTGGTCCGGGCTGACGCTGACGGCGTGGCCGCCGGCGATACCGTCGTAGTAGTCGATCTTGTACGCGTACCGGCCGGTGACCGGGTCGTAGCGGAAGACGCAGACTCCCGCCCGGCCTTCGAGTCCGTTGAGGCCGTTGCCGTCCAGGGCGATGTGGAAGGCGTACGGGTACTCGTGCGGCGGGGTGGCGGGTGCGGTCAACGGGGCTGCCTCTCGGGCGGGAAGTGGCGGAAGCCGGAACTGTCGGTGAACTCGGGCCGCGTCGGCCTCCACGGCGCCAACCCGGCCAACAGGGTCAACGGCCCGGCCGCGCGGGCGACGGTGCCCCGGAGCGCGGAGGCGGCACCGACCGTCTCCTCGACCGGCACGGCGCTGCCCTGCCCGTGTGCCGCGATGGTGTCCAGTGTGGCGAGGAAGGACCTGCGGTAGGCGTCCTCCACCAGAGCGCGCCGGACCGCGGGCCACAGTACGGGGGTGATCGCCCGCCACACCGGGGGGAGGGCGAACCGCTGATAGGCGCAGATGACCACGCTGGTGCCGCCGCCGGGGGTCCGGGCGAAGGACACCGAGCCGTCGTCCTGAACCGCGGAGGCGTTCGCACTGTGCACCTGCCGCCAGCGCAGCACCTGCCCGTCCGGGCCGTAGTCGATGGTCTCCAGCTTGCATACGTCGAGTACACGGGCGCCGGACAGCGCGAGGTAGGCGGGCTGCGCCCGGCTGATGCTGCGCTCGACCTGGCGGATCGGCCTTCCCGTCTCGTCGCGCGCCCGGACCTCCGTACGACCTGTGAGGTAGCCGCTGGTCAGACCGATCACCCGGCTGATGTCGACGCCGGCGGTGAACTCGTCGAAGGGCGTTCCCACTTCCGTCTCGCAACGGAACAGAACGGCTTCGTCCAGGTAGCGCCACCGCATTCCGTCGGCGTCCGGGGGGACGGTCGCGATCAGCTGGTCCAGCGGTTCCAGACGACGGGCCACCGCTTCGAACTCCGCAGGCCCGAAGGCCAGTACATCGACGCCGAGCGGTGTCGCCGCCGTACGGGTCGCGGCGTCATCCGGGATGATCCGAAGGGTGGTGGCCAGCTCTGTCGCCAACTCCGCCGTTCGGTCGACAACGGTCAGCGCCCTTCGCAGTGCCACTTCGGCCAGGGGGATGTCGGGCATGATCCCGCCCTACCCGGCGCCGCCGTCTCCCACACCGGCCGTCCCCGTCGGGGATGGAGCCGTCGGAGCGCTCATCCCTCGCCCGCCCCCCGCTCGGGCGGGCGCGCCGCAGGCGACTCGGACGGCGGGGGCAGGGGCGGGGGCGGGAGCACGGGCGGGGACGGGGCGGGCGCGGGGCCGCACACACGGACGTGCATGGAGATGCCTTTCTTGAACCTCGTCCGGTACCGCACGCGGGGACGCTCGTCGGGGGCCGGCGCGAGATGAGCCGGCTCGACACCCTGTTCCACGCGGCACGCGAGGGCCGAGGGCCGGGGGCCCGGGCCGCCGGCGCCAGGGCGGTCACGCGCCCAGATCCGCCCAGAACTTCTCCAGGACGCCGGCCGCGGTGGCGGGGTCCTGGAGCATCCACCAGTGGCCCAGTCCGTCGAGGGGTTCGAAGCGCGCGCCAAGGGTGGCGGCCACCACCCGCGAGGCAGGACCGTCGAACGGGTCGAGCGTCGGGTGCAGGACCAGGCCCGGCGCACCGGTCGGTGACGTCAGCTCCGTCCCCCAGTGAGCGAACGGATTGGGGGTCGCGGAGCGGTACAGCGCGAGGACGGACGAGGCCATGGTCGCGTCGAAGCTCTCGCCCATGGCCCGGGCGTCGTCCTCGGGAGCGCCTGCGGCTCGCAGTTGGCCACAGGCGCTGAGAGGACTCGCGGGGTCGTTTGCCTGAAGCGTGCTGGTCGCCCATGCCTCCCCCGCTACCGGTGTCTGCCAGAGCTGTGCGATGTCATGCCACACGTAGGCAGGGTGAAGGATGCCGGCGACATCCACGGACCAACTGCGCACAGTGACACGGGACCTGGCGGCGATCCGCGCCACCAGGAGGCCTCCCCAGTCGTGTCCCACCAGGTCGATGGGGCCACCGAGCTCGTGCAGTTCCCCTTCCACCCACTCCACGTACTCGTCCATGGACGAGCCGAATCCGTCGGGGAGGGGCGCACCGAATCCGGGAAGCCGCAGGGCGACCGAGGCGGTGCCCAGGCGGGCCCGCAGCCGGTCCCACAGAGCGCCGGTCTCGGGTACGCCGTGAACGAAGACTGCCGTCATGGGAATTCCTTCTTCTTCGGGAGGCAACGGAGGGCCGTGCAGCACGGGCCGGCCCATCCGTGACGACGGCGGTAGCGCGGAACAGGTTCACCACGAGTGTGGGCTCGGCCGGGGAACGGGGTTCTGAACCGCCCGCTGCCCCCGGCCGTAGGAACGCCGAGGCCTGCGACCGTGCGGGCCGTCGGCCATGAGAGGCGGTGCCCATGACAGAACCCCGGTCGCCGGCGTCGACCGACGCGTGCACGCGCTGACCGGGCGCCCGCGCACGGGAACGCCGCCGGGACAGCCCCCGTCGCCCCGCCCCCGCCGGGGCTCTGGGAACGCCTCCGGCCCTGCCGCCCCGAAGGTCACCGCCGATCGGGTCGAGGCGGAGCAGCGCAACGATTCCGTTGCCGTACGGCAGCCCGTAGGGTGGGCGGATTCCGGCGTCGCGTCGCAGCGGACACCGACATGCCGGCCGTGGCGGCGGCCGGATCGAAGTTTCGGAGAGTCCTTTGGAATGCGAACGCGCCCGTATCGCCTTTGCCGCTCAGATGCTCGGCGGCCTCGACGGGCCGCGGCACGAGTGCGTGGCCGACCACTTGGACCGGTGCAGGTCGTGCCGTGCCGAGCGGGACGAGCTGTTGGCCCTTCTGCCGCTGCTCGACGCGGTGCGGCCCTACGAACTGGACGGGGTGCCGGTGCCCGACCCCGAGCGGGCCGTGCGGGCCGCTCGCGCGATGGTGGCTGACCGGGACTGACCCCCGGGGACCGGCCCGGCAGCGCGCGGCAGTCGACCGCTCCGTCGGGCATTCTCCCGCACGTGCCGTGAGAGCGGCCCACGCCTTCTTCCCTGCCCCAGCGCCGAGTTGGCCGTGCTTGACTCGCCTATTCGCTTAATGAATAGTGAGCGGCGTGTCCCACTCACACATCCTTCTCGGCCTGCTCGCGCCGCACCCCCTGCACGGGTACGAGCTCAAGCGGGCGCACGACACCCGCCTCCCCAGCGCACGGCCGTTGGCCTTCGGGCAGGTGTACGCGACGCTCAATCGACTCGTCCGCGACGGTCTGGCCCGCGCGGCGGGCCACGACCGGGCCGGCGGTCCGGACCGCACGACGTTCGAAGTCACCGATGAGGGGCGCCGGTTGCTCTTCGACTGGCTGGGTACGCCCGAACCTCCCGCTCCACACCTGTCGAACGTCCTCCTCGCCAAGACGGTGGTCGCCCTGCTCGTCGCCGACGAGGCAGGTGCCCGCCGACACCTGTCGGGGCAACGAGCCGCCCACCTCGCGCGCATGCGTGAACTGACAGCGCTGAAAACCACCCCGGGCTCGACTGTCGTCGACGTACTCGCCGCCGACCTGGCGATCGCCCACCTCGACGCCGACCTGCGATGGATGCAGACCGCAACGGATCGCGTCGCCGACCTGCGCCTGGAGGTGCACCGATGATGATCGAAACACGTGCCGTGACGAAGTCGTACGGCCCGAGCCCCGCCCTGCGCGGCGTGTCACTCGCACTGCGGCAGGGCGAGATCGT
Organism: Streptomyces sp. NPDC055254; assembly: GCF_053606025.1. NCBI lineage: Bacteria > Bacillati > Actinomycetota > Actinomycetes > Kitasatosporales > Streptomycetaceae > Streptomyces > Streptomyces sp. NPDC055254. The sequence continues at coordinate 98,281 of NZ_JBSGQV010000009.1, forward strand.
CGCCGTCACCGGCCCGAGCGGCTGCGGCAAGTCGACGCTGCTGCACCTCATGGCCGGGATCCTGCGCCCGGACGGCGGGGAGGTCCGCTATCGAGGCGCCCGCATCGACGACATGGGCGAAGCCAGGCGCTCGCTGCTGCGGCGCACCGACTTCGGGGTGCTGTTCCAGTTCGGCCAGCTCGTGGCAGAACTCCCCGCGGTGGAGAACGTCGCACTGCCCCTGATGCTGGGCGGAACCGGTCGGCGGCAGGCGACGGCGCAGGCGTCGGACTGGCTCGACCGCCTCGGTGTGGCCGAGCTGGCCCGGCAGTTGCCCGGGGAGATGTCCGGCGGCCAGCAGCAGCGGGTGGCGCTCGCCCGCGCCCTGGTGACGGAGCCGAAGGTGCTCTTCGCCGACGAACCCACCGGCGCACTGGACACCCTCGCCGGGGAGATGGTCATGGGCCACATGGTCCGCGCGGCCCGCACCCAGGGCACCAGCGTCATGCTGGTCACCCACGACGCCACGGTCGCCGCCTACGCGGATCGCGAGATCCGCCTGCGCGACGGCCTGCTGGAGGGCGACGACGGCGCCCTGATCAGCGCGGCCGGCGGACACGCCGGCACCAACGCGCCGGAGACCGCCCGGTGAACCCGTTGACCACACTGCGCCTGTCGATCGCGGGCAGCCGCGCCGATCACGTGCGCATCGCCCTGACCGCCATCAGTTCGGCCCTCGGCACGGTGACGCTGCTCTGCGCCGCCGCGGTGATCGCCGTGCCTCCCGCTCTGGCGGTGCGCTACACCAACGACCTGCTCAACGAGAGCGGGCTGCGTCCGGGAGTCGCCCTCGCGATGGTGCTGCTGACCGTGCCGGCCCTCGCCCTGGTCGCGCAGTGCAGCCGGCTCGGCGCGCCCGCGCGCGAGCACCGGCTTGCCGCGATCCGGATGGCCGGTGCGACACCACGTCAGATCATTCGCATCGTGGCCGTGGAGACGGGACTGGCGTCCGTCCCCGGAGCGGCGGCGGGATTCGCGGTGTTCCTCCTCGGCCGCGCCCTGCTCGACGCCCCCGACGCGCAGGGCCGCCGCCCCCTGCCCACGGACGTACTGCCCCACGCCGCCGCCATGGCCGGTATAGCCCTGGGCGTCCCGCTGGTCGTCGCCGCACTGACCGTGCTCACCCTGCGCCGGGCTGCCCTCACCCCCCTCGGCGTCGTCCGCAGGACCCGGCGGCGCAAGCCCCGCGTCACGCCCGGCGTGCTCATCGCGACCGGGCTCGGCGCCTGCGCACTGGTCGAGCCCGTACACACCTACTTCACCCGCAACCCGCGGGCCGACGACGCGCCGCTGCTCATCACCGGTGGGCTGATCGTGATGGGCGTCCTCGCCGTCGGCATCGGTGTCGTCACGGGCACGGGCTGGATCACTTACACCATCGGCCGCATCCTTCAACGCCACGCCCGCAAACCGGCCGGACTGCTCGCGGGCCGCCGCATGACAGCCGATCCCTGGTCGGGCAGCCGCACGTTCTCCGCACTGCTCGTCGCGCTGGTCATCGGCTCGGCCGCAGCCGGCCTCGCCGCCCTGACGGTGGCCTCCGTCTCCGCACAGCAGGAGAACACCCGCCGCCTCGCCGCACTGGTCGGCGAGCCCTACGAACCCACGGGCACGGGCCTGTACGAGCGGGCCTACGAACTCGTCGGATACGCATCCCTGGTGGCCCTGGTCATCGCGGCCGCCGGACTCCTCGTCGCGCTCGCCGACACGGTCCTCGCCCAACGGCGCGCGCTCGCCTCCCTGATCGCCACCGGAACGCCCCGGCACGTCCTGGCCCGCGCGATCGGCTGGCAGACCCTCGCACCCGTCCCCCCGGCCGTGGGCCTCGCGGTACTGGCGGGCGTGCTGCTGCCCCGCTTCGCCGTTCCCGACGCCGACGACGCCGTGGACATACAGGCCTGGCGCTGCTCACCGCTGCCGGGTGACGCCGTCGGCGCCTGCGAGGACCAGTCCTACTCCCAGGCGCACAGTGTCCTGGTCAGCGCGAAGAAGGTCCCCGTCATCGTGGACACGCCCTGGGACCAGGTGCTGATGCTCGCCGGAACCGCGATCACGGCAACCATGGGCATGACCCTGGTCTCCCTGCTCTTCCTGCGGATGAGCACACGCGCCGGTGAACTGCGCACGGCCTGAGTCCGAGTCACGCGCCGGTTTGCTCTCCGTCCCGAAGGTTTGAACCAAGACCCGCCTCGCCGCGTAGCAAGCGATGACGCCGGTGCTACGCGCACCCAGGTCCCCATCCCTTCGGCAAAAGGAACGCAGACGTGCCCCGTCAGTCACCCTCCGGATCCCCCCGCAAGCGCTTCGGCTTCCTGACCGCAGTCGGTGCGGCGGGAGCCACCCTCGCCTTCTCGATAGCCGGTACCGCAGGTGCGACGGGTACGAACCCCGCCGCTTCCACGCCGCGGCCGAAGCCGACGATCGTCCTGGCCCACGGCGCGTTCGCAGACTCCTCCAGCTGGAACGGCGTCGCCGAACGCCTGAAGAAGTCCGGGTACCCCGTGGTAGCCGCAGCCAATCCCCTGCGGGGACCCGAGCATGACGCCGCCTACCTGCGCAGCGTCATGGACAGCATCGACGGCCCCCTCGTCCTGGTCGGCCACTCCTACGGCGGCACGGTGATAAGCAACGCCGCCACCGGCCACGAGGACAAGGTCAAGGCCCTCGTCTACATAGCCGCCTTCCTCCCCGACACCGGCGAAAGCTCTCTCGGGCTGTCGAACAAGTTCCCCGGCAGCACGCTCGGCGATGTCGTCGAAGCCGTGCCCTACCGCCTCCCGGACGGTGTGACCGGCCATGACGTCTCCATCAAGCCGGACAAGTTCCGACAGCAGTTCGCCGCCGACGTCCCGCGCGGCCAGGCCGCGCTGATGGCCACGACGCAGCGCCCCGTCTCCGCCGCGGCACTCGACGAGAAGGCCACGAAGGCCGCGTGGAAGACCATCCCCTCCTGGTCGCTGATCGCCACCGAAGACCTCAACATCCCTCCCGCCGCGCAGCGCTTCATGTCCGAACGCGCGAACGCGCACATCGTCGAGGTCAAGGCCTCCCACGCCGTCCCCGTTTCACGCCCCGACGCCGTCAGCCGCATCATCCAGCAGGCAGCTGCCTCGACCTCTCGCTGACCTGACGCTCCCGTAGGCCGCAGGGGGCTACCGTTTCCCCCTGCATGCTCCTCAGCAATCCAGCCGTTCCACGTACCGACCCAGGAGAACCCCATGCCTTTCATCACCGTCGGCCAGGAAAACAGCACCGCCATCGACCTCTACTACGAGGACCACGGCACCGGCCGGCCCGTCGTCCTCATCCACGGCTACCCGCTGGACGGACACTCCTGGGAGAAGCAGCTCCCCGCCCTCCTCGACGCCGGCCACCGCGTCATCACCTACGACCGCCGCGGCTTCGGCCGGTCCAGCCAGCCCACCACCGGCTACGACTACGACACCTTCGCCGCCGACCTCCACACCCTGATGGAAACCCTCGACCTCACCGACACCGTCCTGGTCGGCTTCTCCATGGGCACCGGCGAAGTCGGCCGCTACCTCGGCACCTACGGCTCGGCCCGCGTCGCCAAGGCGGCCTTCCTCGCCGGACTGGAGCCCTACCTCCTCAAGACCGACGACAACCCCACCGGCGTCGACGCATCGGTCTTCGAAGGCATCCTCACCGCCGTCACCCAGGACCGCTACGCCTACTTCACCGACTTCTACCAGGCCTTCTACAACCTCGACCAGAACCTCGGCACCCGCATCAGCGAAGAGGTCGTCCGGGCCAACTGGGCCACCGCCGCCGGCGCCTCCTCCTACGCCTCGCGCGCCGCCGTCCCCACCTGGACCACCGACTTCCGCAACGACATCCCCAAGATCGACGTCCCCGCCCTCATCCTGCACGGCACCGAAGACCGCATCCTCCCCATCGAGGCCACCGCCGAGCCCTTCCACGCCGCCCTCCCCGACGCCGACTACGTCGTCCTCGAAGGAGCCCCCCACGGCCTCCTCTGGACCCACGCCGACGACGTCAACAAGGCCCTCCTCACCTTCCTGGCCAAGTAGCGCCACACGACCGGAGATTGCCCCGGCGCCGCCCCCCTCCGAGCGCGAGCCCCGGGGGCGGCGCGAGCGCCGGGGTGCGGCCGACGCCCCGTACTGTTGGCCGGGTCGTCCCGTAGCCAGATCCGGTGCGATGGTTGGCACTTCGTGCCCGGATCGGCATGCACTTCGGGAGAGAGGCCCTTGATTCGATGAGCGGGAACGAAGGCGTCATCGACGACAGCCTGACCGTCGGCCGGGATCGCGCCTTCGTCGGGCGCCAGGTGGAACTCGCGCTGTTCAAGGCGGCGTTGACCGGCGACGCCCGCGCGTGCCCGATCCACTACCTGCACGGGCCGGGCGGTATCGGCAAGTCGATGCTGCTGCGCCGCTTCGCCAGGGAGGCCCACCGGGCGGGCCGGACGGTCGTCGAGGTGGACGGCCGGACCGTCGATCCGACCCCGGAGGGCTTCGCCGCGGCGGCCGGGCCGCAGGTGAGAACGCCGGGAGTGGTACTCCTCGTGGACACCTTCGAGAAGTGCCAGGGGCTCGAAGGCTGGCTGTGGGAACGCTTCCTGCCGCAACTGCCCGCCGGCGCGGTCGTCGTGGTGGCGGGGCGGCATGCCCTCGACCCCCGCTGGACGGCCGATCCGGGGTGGAGCGGACTGCTGCAGGTCTCTTCCCTGCGCAACCTCGCGCCCTCGGACGCGGCCGCGTTCCTCACCACGCGCGGCGTGCCGTCCCGCGTCCACACGACGCTGCTGTCGTTCACCGGCGGCAACCCGCTCGCGCTCGCGCTGGCGGCCGCCCTCGCGGTCAAGGACGAGGCGCCCGCCTCCGGTTGGCGCCCCGATCAGGACGCCGTGGCCCTGCTCCTGCCCCTGCTCATCGGGGACACACCGAGCCCGCTGCACCGCCAGGCGCTCGAAATCTGCGCCCACGCCTACGTCACGTCCGAGTCCCTGCTCCGCGCCCTGATGGGCGACGACGCGCCCGAGCTGTTCTCCTGGCTGCGTGTCCAGCCGTACGTCGAGACCTCGGCCGCCGGGCTCTTCCCGCACGACGCCGTCCGGGAATCACTGGAGGCGGACCTGCGGTGGCGCGACCCGGACGGGTTCGCCGCGATGCACGGACAGATGCGCCGGTACTTCCTCTCCCAGGTCCGCTCCGTGCCCGAGACCCGGGTGCTCCAGGCCACCGGTGCACTGACGTACCTCTACCGCACCGACGGCCACATGTCGGAGTTCAACGACTGGCGCGAGGCGGGCCTGTTCCAGGACCAGCCGTACCGTCCGGACCATCGCGACCGCGTCCTGGAGCTGGCGAGAAGGGCCGAGGGCGAGGAATCCGCGGCCGTGGCCGGCTTCTGGCTGGACCGTCGGCCCGAGGAGTTCCGCGTGTACCGGTCGACCCAGACCGGTGAGGTCCTCGCGTTCTCCGCCTGGCTGCGCATCGAGGAGCCGGAAGGCCTGGACGTCGATCCGGTGGTCGCCGCGGCCTGGCGGCACGCGCGGACGAACGGGCCGCTCAGACCGGGTGAGCACCTGGCACTGGCCCGCTTCTCGGTGTACCCGGACGCGTACCAACTCCCTTCCGCGCCAATGACTTTCATGCAGTGGCGCGCCACATCGGAGTACATCCGCGCCGACGGGCTCACCTGGTCGTACGCCGTGCTGCGGGACACCGGGTCCTGGAACGACTACCTGCGTGACCTCAACCTGCTGCCCGCCGACGAACGTCCCGCCGTCGGCGGCCACCGCTACGCCCTGTTCGGCCACGACTGGCGCGCGCAACCGGCCGACGCCTGGCTGCAGGAGAAGAGCGCCGCGATGCTGTCGGGCGCGCCCATGCCCCCTTCGCCGTCGCCCGCGCGCGGCGGGCTGGTCGTGTTGTCGCGGCCCGAGTTCGACGCGGCGGTCCGGGAAGCACTGCGCACGTTGCGCAGACCGACCGTGCTCGCCGGCAATCCGCTCAACCGCAGCCGGCTGGTCGTCGACGGCCGGCGCGGCCTGTCCGAGGTACTTGCCGCAGCCGCCGAAGCCCTGTTGGACGAGCGCAGTGGCGAGAAGCGCCATCGTGCGGTGACCGCGACGTATTTCAGGGGCGCACCCACCCAGGAGGCGGCCGCGGAGCGCCTCGGACTGCCTTTCAGTACCTATCGGCGACACCTCACATCGGGCATCGACAGAATGAGCGACCTGCTGTGGCATCACGAGCTCCAGGGCACCGGCCTGGCGAGCCCCGGGTCGGAAGGCCCCTGACCCCGTTCGTCGGTCCTGTCGTCCGTGCCGAGAGGCAAGGTGAGCAGAAAACCGGTCTGTGAAGTGAGCAGCGGATGCCGACATGCTCATGCCCTTGAGTACGGCGAAGGGCTGTGAAATGCATGTTGTGGTGTGCGGTGCGGGTCCTGTGGGCGCAGTGGTCGCCCTGCTGCTCGCGTCCGAGGGACATCGGGTGACGGTTCTCGATCCACGTCCCGCCTTCCCTCCGGTGCCGGGGCCGGATTCCCGGGGGCATGGCGGCGGGGCGTCCGATCGGCTGTGGGCGGCAGGGGAGCGACCTCTGGTACTGCTCGCCGAGGCCGTGCGCATGATGTCCGGCGAGCTACCCGCCGTAGCTCGGACTCTGGCCTCACTGGGCGCCCTTGGCCGGGGCGCGAACCCTGTCGTGCACCGCCCGCTGATCGCCCGCGTTCTGATGGACGAGATGTCCAGGACCGACGGCATCCGGGTCGACCGCGGAGTCGGTGTCGCCTCTCTCCTGACAGGCAAGGAGCTTCTGCCCGGCAGGCCGCACGTCCAGGGCGTCCTGACGGACGGAGGCGAGGCCGTGCTCGCCGATCTGACGGTCGACGCGGCCGGCCGAAGCTCGAAAATGGTCAGACAGCTGGGCGAGATCGGCGCCCCCCGGCCGCTGGAGGAGCGCCAGGACAGCGGTATGCGCCTGTACACACGGCGCTTCGACTCACCCCGGGCGTGCTACGGCCGCGCCGGATGGTCCGTGCGCCACTTCGACGGTGTCACCGTGGCGTTGGTGTCGGCGGGCCGGGGGGGCTGCTCGATGACCCTGGGTATCGGCGACGAAGACCTCGATCTCTACCCGCTCGCCGGACCGTCCGCGTGGAGCCGGGCGGCAAGACTCTACGAGCCGCTGCTGCCTCCCCTCCCCGGGAGCCCTGCGCCCGGTGTATGGGTCACACCGCGCGTGGAGAGCAGCTACCGGCGGTTCGTCCTCGGCGGGCGACCGGTGGCGACCGGAACGGTGAGCGTCGGCGACGCCTGGGCGGCGACCAATCCGCTGCTCGGTCTGGGGCCGTCCATGGCACTGCTGCACACCGTCCTGCTGAGGGACGCCTTGCGCCAAGGCGGTGTCGAGGACACGGCGGTGCGCTTCGACCGGCTCACGGAGGACCTGCTGTCACCCCTCCACCACCGGATCACCGACTGGGAGGAACGACTCCAGGCGCGGAACGAAGGGGCTGCGGGGGACCCCTCTCCTCCCCCGACGGACCTGGACGAGGTCCTCGGCCGGCAGGACGCCACCCCGGTCACCCCGGTCACCCCGGTCACGCTGGCCCGTGACCTGCAGGGACGGTTCTCGGCGATCTCGGCCGACGCCGCGTCCTCCACCCGGACGGGCCCGTCCCGCGCACAGCTCGTCGAGGCCCTCGCCCACCGCAGCACCGCGTAGGTGCGGACGACACCGGAGGGCCGCAGCACTCGGGCACCGGTCCGAGTCCCGGCGTACCCCGGCCCAGGCAGGAACGAGCTATGTCACGCAACCGGACCATTGAACAAGCAAAGGGTGTCAGGACATGAGGCGGACTTCGGAAGCCGGGACACCGATACCCGGCGCCATTGCCACCTTCCCGCAGTCCGACCGCTGCGAGGACTTCGTACGCGCCGTCTACCACCACCACGCCACCCCCCTTCTGCGCTACGCGGCCCGCCTCCTCAACGGCGACTGGCACAAGGCCGAAGACCTGCTCCAGGAAGCCACCGCCCGCGCCTGGAAGAACTTCACCACCACCACCGACCCCGTCTCCATCCGTCCGTGGCTGTTCACCGTCGTACGCAACCTCGCCATCGACCACCACCGCGCCCGTGCCGTCAGACCCCCCGAAACCCAACCCGCCGATGACCTCGGCCTTCCCCTCGACGACGCCATCGATGCGATCCTCACCACCCAGGTCGTTCTCGACGCGCTCGACCGGCTCACCCCTCCCCATCGCAAGGTCATCGCTCTCGTCTACTACCGCGGCTACAGCGTCGCCCAAGCCGCCCAAGTCCTCGGCGTGCCCGCGGGAACCGTCAAGTCACGCAGCTACTACGCCCTGCGCGCCCTGCGCGACACCCTCCGTGCGAACGGCATCACCCACTCCTGACACCGTTCCGTCCGGCGGTCACCGTCCTGCCGGGGCAGTCACGTCGGGTCTCCTGCGTTGAGCGTGGTGCCGTTGAGTTCACTGCGCCACAGCAGGTCGGTGAGACGCTCGATTCCGCCGCTGAGGTGCCTGCGGTAGGTACTGAACGGCAGTCCGAGTCGCTCGGCGGCAGCCTCCTGGGTCGGGGTGCCCGCGACGTACGTCGTGGTGAGGGCGCGATGGTGCTTGTCGCCCGAGCGCCCCTCCCGAAGGGCGTCGATGCCGCTGGTGAGCAGCGCGGACAGAGTCGTGGCGCTGTGGGTCACCACACGACTCTGATTGAGGGGGTTGCGGGCGAGCACGTCCGGGCGCCGGATCGCACGGAGCGCGTCGCGCACCGCGGTGTCGAACTCCGGCCTGGACAGCACCACGAGTTCTGCGCGTTCACCGGACGGGGACGCCGCGCCGCGTCTGCGCTTGTGACTCAGGATCGTGTTCGACCTCTCCTCCAGCCACGGCCCCACGGGCTGGGCCCGCCAGTCGTGGCCGAACAAGACGTACGGGTGCGGACCGACGCGGGGCCGGCGGCCGACGGACGGCATCGCGAAGTGGCGCATGTACGCGTCCCAGTGCCCGTCGTCGCGCTTGACGACGAACGTCCAAGCCTGCCGCTCGGCCCGGAAGATCTCGCCCAGCCCGCGCCAGTGCATCAGATCCATGGGCGGCGAGGTGCGCTGGTACACCGGTGGGTGGACGTGGAAGCGGGCCAGAGCCATGTGCTCACCGGGTCTGAGCGGTGCGGCCGCACGGGCGTGTGCCCAGGCCGCGTCCGCTATCGGGTCGATGTCGGTGCCCAGCGGCTCCCGCAGGCGCAGCCACGCGAAGAACGCGACGATCTCACCCGTCCGGGTCGAGCGGTAGACGCGGAACGCCTCGGGCTGGTGGTCGAGCCAGAACCGGCAGATGTCCGCGGACGCCTCGCCCTCGGCGGATGCGGCCAGCTCCAGTACACGTTCACGGTCCCCCTCCGCGTACGGCTCGTCCTTGACGTGGTCCCCGTCACGCCACTTGTGGAAGTCGGCCGAGGCTTCCTTGCGGTAGAGGTAGATGAGGGGGCTGGTGGCCTGGAGCAACTGCGCCTCGGAGACGGCGCGGACCCGCTCGATGAGGTACTGGTGCAGGGCCCTGTGCATATCGGCGAAGCCCTCGGGGTCCCGCCAGCGCAGATCGGCCTCCAGGGCCTCACGGACCACGTCGTGCGGGAAGAGGCCCGCGTCCGTCGCTTCGACGAAGGGCTGCCGACGCAGCCACGCGAACAACTCGGATGCCTGTTCGCCTATGAGGGCCCGGAGCAGTGATTCCGAGGTGACGTAAGCATGCGCGCAGATCTCCAGGGCTCTGCGGTGCGCGGGGGTGGGGATGTCGCCGAGCAGCTTGGACAGCAAGGTGGCGATGACGTCCTGACTGGGCTTCCAGCCGGACTTGACGCCGCCCTCTTCCCTGACGGCCACGGCCGCGGCCAGCGAGAGGGCCAGGGGGTTGCCGCCGGTGAAGGACAGCACGGCCTGGTGAGCCCCCGCCGGCAGGCCGCGCGCGTGCAGCAACCGGGCAGCGTCGTCGGGGGGCAGGTTCCGCAGGGACGTCACGCGCAACAGCTGCGACCACCCGGGATCCGAGGTCCAGCGGGCGTCCGGGCCGCGGCGCCCGGCGATCACCACGACGCTGCCCAAGGGGAGGCCGAGGAGGAATTCGTTGCGCAGCCAGCCCTCCAGTCCCTGGCAGCGTTCGAACGTGTCCACCAGGAGCACCACGCCGGGTTCCGCGGGGATCTGTCCGACAGCCGCAGCGAATCCCTCAGGGGTGGGAGCGACCGTCCGGCCGTCCACCTCGATCACGGTGCGCCCCGCGCGGAGTCCCTCGCGGGCCAACTGACGTACGAGGGTCGACTTGCCGATTCCGCCCGGCCCGTGCAGGAAGTGAACGGGGCAGGCGCCGGGGTCACCCGCCAACGCGGACCGGAACAACGCCAGCTCCGTGTTCCGGCCGACGAAAGCGCGAACGCGCGCCGCCTCCAGTACATCTCCCAGCGCACCACGCCGACGCACACGTTCCCCCTCGATGGACCCGCAGGGCAACCGTAGGGCAGGACCCGGCAGGCCGCCCGAGAATCACAGGTTACCGGCAAGTACAACGGCTGTTGTATGCCTCGGAGGTCGGCTGGTCACGGGCGGTCGCTGAACCGGTGCGGCGGCGCGGACGTAGATATCAAGAGACATGCCGGGGCCGGCTCTCCGCGGACGTCCGCGGCGTCCTGCGTCCGGACGCCGGTCACCGACAGGGGAGTTGCACAGTGAACCCGTTCTTTACCCCTCGCTCCTCCACCGGGGCGGGCAAGAGGCGCTCCCGCCGCGGCCCGGGCAGAGCAGCAGGCCTTCTCGTCCTCGCCGCCCTTCTCCCGGCCTGCGCCGTGCGCACGGACCCCGCAGGGGCTTCCCAGGACGGCCGAGGAAGCTGGAGCGTCGGTCAGTGGGCCCGCGAGGCGTCGCAGTTCAGCAACCCTGTCATCGAGGGGCTGTGGAAGCCCGATCGCATGCGGGGAGCGAGCGATCCCCGCAAGAACGTGGCCGAGAACCTCGCGGAGTCGCGGGGTGTGAGCGATCGCGCGCCGGCCCCTGTGGAGGCCAGGCCCGTGGCGGCGCCGTACCGCCGCACGGCGGCGCCGGTGGGCAAGGTCTTCTTCGACAGCCCGGACGGACCGCAGACGTGCTCCGGCACCGTCGTGCAGGACCCCGCCCGTCCGGGCCGTTCCAATCTCGTGTGGACCGCGGGCCACTGCGTCCACGCCGGCCGTGAGGGCGGCTGGTTCCGCAGCATCGTCTTCGTGCCGTCCTTCAACGACAAGGCGCTTGCGGCGGACGCGCTGGAGCGCGCCTCCGCCGGACAGATGGCACCCTTCGGGACCTGGTGGGCCGACTGGGCCGCCACCTCCGACCAGTGGATCGACGAGGGCGCATCCGAAGGTGGCGACGGAGCGGCGTTCGACTTCGCCGTCCTGCACGTCGTGCCCGCTCCCGGTTCTGGTGCGCGGTCGCTCGAGGAAGCCGTGGGAGCGGCGCTCCCGGTCGCGTTCAACGGTCCGGCGGTGCGGGACGTGAACCTCGTCGGAACCTGGGGGTACCCGGCGGCGCCGCCGTTCGACGGCGCCACGATGCACTTCTGTACGGGCAAACCGGGCCGCCTGTCGCTCAAGGACGACGAACCGACGCTGTACCGGGTGGGCTGCACCATGACGGGCGGTTCCTCCGGCGGCGGGTGGTTCGCGGTCGGCGGGGACGGACGCACCGCTCTCGTGTCGAACACCTCGATCGGCCCCGATCCATCGGTCTGGCTGGCGGGCCCCTACCTCGGCGACACGGCCAAGGCCGTACTCGACGGTGTCAGTCTGCGGTTCCGGTCCACCCGGTAGTCCCGCTCGTGGGCGGGGTTCAGCGCGGCGGGCCGACGATGACGTTGCCGCGCAGCGCGGCGGCTTCGGCGAGCTTGTCCTCGGTGATCCTGAAGCCGTCCGGGCGAGGGGCGGTGATGTCGCGTCCGGCGTGCCGGAACATCTCCTCCATGCCGCCGGGCGTGGCGATGACCAGCAGGTCCGCGCGGTCCGAGGTGATGCGGTAGCCGTGGGGGATGTTGCGGGGGAGGTAGACGACGCCGCCTTCGGACAGTTCGTGGCGTTCGTCGCCGACCCAGACCAGTGCTTCGCCTTCGAGGAGGAGGAAGACCTCGTCCTCGCGTGTGTGGAGGTGGAAGGGCGGGGCTTCGTCCTTGGGGACGTCGAATCGGCCGACGGTCAGCTGTCCTGCGGTGGCCCGACTGTCGAGGAGGATCGAGAACAGTCCGCCGCCGATCCATTCGAGGGTCTGCTGCTGGTGCCGTTGGGCGAGGTAGGGGATGGTCATCGCGGTGTCCTCAGGGTCGGGCCGCAGGCCGCCGCGCCGATGGGGCGGCGGCCTCGTCGCGGCGGCCGGTGGTGGTGGCTCGGACCGCGGCCGCAAGGGCGGGGTCGTTACAGGGAGGCGAGCGTGCGGACGCGGTCGGCGATGACGCGGCGGGCGGCGTCGGAGTCGAAGGCGATGCTTTCGAACTCGTGCGGCACGCCGGCGTGGAGGTGGAACTCGACGGGGACACCGGCCTGGCTCAGGCGCAGGGCGTAGGTGAGGTCTTCGTCACGGAAGATGTCGAGCTGGCCGACCTCGATGTAGGCGGGCGGGAGGCCGGCGGGGTCGGCTATCCGGGCGGGGGCGGCATACGCGGAGACGTCCGCCCCGCCGGCCCGGTCGCCGAGGAGTGCTTCCCAGCCGGTGCGGTTGTCGTCCCAGGACCACAGCACGAACGGCGCGAGCTCCGGGTCGGGGGTCAGGTTCCGATCGTCGAGCATCGGCATGACCAGGATCTGCTTGGCGATCGCCGGGCCCTGCCGGTCGCGGGCGAGGAGGGAAACCGCGGCGGCGATGCCGCCGCCGGCGCTGTCGCCGAACACCGCGACGCGGGCGGGGTCGACGCCCAGTTCGGCGGCGTGGTCGTGCAGCCAGACCAGAGCGGCGTATGCGTCCTCGACGGGCGCGGGGTGCGGGTGCTCGGGGGCGAGCCGGTAGTCGACGGCGAGGATCGGGGTGCCGCTCGCCGAGACGTAGCGGGAGATCGAGCCGTCGAACAGGCCGATGTGGCCCAGGATCATGCCGCCGCCGTGGAGGTAGACCGCGGCCGGGCCCGGCTCGGCGACGGTGTCCTTGCGGGTGTACCAGCGCAGGTCGATCCGGGCGCCGTCGAAGGTGGTCAGGCGGTAACCGGTGGAGGTGACGTCGTCGGGGGTGGGCTGGGCGGTGTCGGTGTGGCCGATGAGCCCTTCCAGCACGGCGCGGCGTGCGGCGACGTCGCCGACCGGCGGGGGAGTGGCGGCGGCCATGGCGGCGGCCATCGGGGCGAGCGCTTCGGCGACCTGCGGGTCGAAGGTGAAAGGCACGGCGGAATCTCCTTGGAACGATCGGACGTACGTGGCGCGGAAGGCGGGTCGGTGGGCCGTCCCGGCGCGCGGCCGGGCGACCGCGGTCAGAGGGTGATGACGGTCTTGCCGGGCAGCCGGCCCTCGGCGGCCGCGGCGTGGACCGCGGGCAGGTCGGCCAGCGGGCGCCGGTCGGCGATGTGGAGGTGCAGGTGGCCGGAGTCGACGAGTGCGACCAGCTCGGCGAGCAGGTCCGCATCGCTGCGGGCGAACACCCGCGCCGTGCGCACCGCGCGCGAGGGGTCCGGGTCGGCGTCGGCGGTCGTGGACACGAGCACGCCACCGTCGGACACCAGGCCGACCAGCTCCGCGGTCCCGGCCGGTGGAGCGGCCACCAGATCGAGCACGACATCGAACGTCCCCAGCCCGGCCGCGGCGAGGGTGGTGCTGGTGTGGTCGATGATCCGGGCGGCGCCGTAGCCGCGCACCCGGTCCGCGTGGGACGGGCTCGCCGTCGCGGTCACCACGGCTCCGGCCCGCGCGGCGAGCTGGACCGCGTACCCGCCGACGGCTCCGCTCGCCCCGTTCACCAGCAGGGACTGACCCGCGGCAAGCCCGGCGTACTCGAACAGCGCCTCCCACGCGGTCAGTCCGACCGATGGCAGCGCCGCCGCGTCGGCCAGGTCGACCGCCTTGGGCGCCGCGGCCAGCACCGCCGCGGGGGCGACCACGTACTCGGCGGCCGCGCCGGGCACGTTCATCGGCAGGAAGCCGACCACGGCGTCGCCCACGCCGAACCCCTCGACGCCGTCACCGAGCCCGGCGACCGTCCCGGCCACGTCGATCCCCGGCACGTGGGGAAGGTCCAGGGGGAAGACGTCTTGCAAGTAGCCGGCCCGGATCGCCGCGTCGACCGGGTTGAACGTGGTGGCGGCCACCTTGAGCAGCACCTGCCCCGCGCCCGGTGTCGGACGGTCGGCCTCCTCGACCCGCAGTACTTCGCTGCTGCCGTAGCGCTCGTAGCGCACTGCCTTCATGACTGCCTCCTGAAATTTGCTTCGATATCGAAGCGCTTGACTTCCATCTAAACATGCTTCGACATCGAAGCAATGCCCTCGCGGTATGTGCCCTGCGTCACATGGATCTGAGATACGCTTCGATGTCGAAGTACTTATGATGGAGGGATGACTCCCGACAACACCCCTGGCGCCGGCGCGCTCCGGCCCGAGCAACTCGGGACGTACTTCGCGCTCATGGAGGCCGTGAGTCTGCTCCAGCGCGCTGTCGAGCAGCAGCTGCAAACGGAAGGCGCCCTCAGCTACGTCCAGTTCCAGCTGCTCGCGCGCCTCGCCGACGCCGGTGGACCGCTGACCATGACCGATCTCGCGGACGGGGTCGTCTACAGCCGCTCCGGGCTCACCCACCAGGCCGGACTCCTGGAGAAGGCCGGTTTGATCACCCGCGGGCCTTCTCCCCACGACCAGCGCGCCACGATGGTCACCCTCACCGAGGAGGGCCTCGCCCGGGTCGGCCGTGTCCTGCCCGGTCACATCGATGTCACCCGGCGCCTGCTCTTCGCCTCGCTCACCGACGACGACGTCGACGCGCTCGGCGGCATCATGACCCGGGTTCGCGACCACATGCGGCAGCAACCGGACAGCACCGCCCGCGGCCGACGTACCGCTCCGAGACACCCCCGGGGCGCGGTCCCGCCCGAGTAGCCCGTCCTCGCGCCCGGGACGCCGCCTGCCGGGAAGCAGGCGGCACCGGGACCGACCGCTGAGGGGGCTGCTCGAATTCGACCCCGTGGATGTCCCGAGTCCGCTTCGACGCGGTGCTCAGCCGGGGAGAACCGACGAGACGGAGCCGCCGCGCCGACCGTCGCGCACCGCGGCGAGGATCTCCTCCCGGGTCGGCCCCGGCGCGCTGTAGCGGGGGGCCGTTGCCGAGAGCGTGACGACCCGGTCCACCAGGCCGCTCTTCATGAAGGCCTCGTCCGCGGATGCCAGCATGGAGCCGACGTCACCCATCGCGCGCAGGATCTCAGGGTCCTTCAGAAGGACGGAGTCGACGGCTGTGCGCAGTGCCCAGGCCGGATCGTCCGTCGCGTAGCGCTCGCCCCGTATCTCGGCATCGATCTCCGCGATGCGGTGCCTGCTCCAATGGGCGTCTTCCTCCCACATGGCCCCGCATTCGTCGTCGATCTCCCGGCCGACGCGCAGGGCGAGCTCGACGGCATCGGACGTGCCGAGCAGGCGCAGCACGTCACGCAGCAGCACCGCGTGGCGCAGCCCCGTCGTCATGCCCATACCGAACTGCGGGTTGGTCGTCATCCGCGCGTCCCCGATCGCGACGATGCCCGTGGTGATCGGCTGCCCGTCGACGACCAGGCCACGCCGGGTGTTGTGGGTCCCGCCCATGACATGGACATCGGTCAACGGGATGCCGTCGTTCCAAGGGGCGGCCTCGGGATAGAGCGCCAGCACACGGTCCCACACGTCCACGTGACTCAGCGGACGGAGCTCTTGGTCCCGGTCCGAGGTGACCAGCGTCGTCGACCACGTGTCGCCGTCTCCCGGCGCGGTGACGACGGAAATGCTGTTGTGATGGGAGAGGGGCCAGGGTCGGGGGGCCGGCACCCCCCGCTCATCGGCGCGGAAGTAGCGCGTGTAGTAGCGGAAGGCCGCTTCCTCGCGGACGACTTCGGGCTCGACACCCACCTGTGCGAGCAGGTCGGGCAGCTGCGTCCGCCGCCCGGACGCATCGACGACGAGGTCCGCCTCGATGCACACTCCGGATTCGGTCATGACGCCGACGATGTGCGGGCGGCCGGACGTCCGGGACTCTCCGACGAGCAAGGACACCACCCTGGTCCCGCCGAGGATGCGCACTCCAGGCGTATCGGTGGCGGTGGCGAGGAGCGCGGCCTCCAGGACCGGCCGCCGGGCAGTGACGGTCTCGAATCGTTCGTCCCCCGCCTGCCGCGGGCCCGCACCCGGCACCCTCCAGGCACCGGAGATCATGTTGTAAGTGTTGCCACCCGCCTCGCGTATGCGGTCGACGGCGGCCGGCAGCTCCTTTTCCAGGAGGAGGAGGCCGCCGGGCATGAGGATGTGGGTGTGCCCGAACTGCTTGACGCCGGGCCGACGCCAGTCGCCGTCGACCGTCGCCTCGACCGTTCGCCCGGCAGTGGGGTCGCGGTCGAGCACGGTGACGACGTGTCCGTCCGCGGCGAGAAGCATCGAGGCGGTGAGGCCGACCGGGCCCGACCCGATGATTACCACGTTGGCCATGGGAACTCCTTGCGTTGGGGAAGATGCCCCACCATCCGCCGGAGGAGTGCTCACCTACCAGCCCGCTTTACTGCTCAATCGGCTTGTCGGAGCGAGACAGCGAGCTCGTGGAGGTACACCGCGACGGGGCCGCTGGTGAGCAGACCGCTGGCGGCTCCGGCGAGCTCCGTCCCGGCGGGCGAGAGCGCGGTGTGAGCGCGCTCCATCGTGGCCCGGTCCGACACGGCCAGCGCCGCTCGCGCCACCAGGGACCACAGCGCCTCGGACAGCAGGCCCTGGGGAGGATCCGGGAGTTTGCGCAGAACCGCCGTGGCCTCGTCCCGTCGGCCTTGGGCGATCAGGAGCAGGGGAGCCACCCATGGCTCGTGCGGCCCCCAGTCGGCCTGTGCGTCGATCCGGGCGTACTGCGCTTCCCGCGGGTACGGCCCGTGTCGCATCCGCAAGCACAGCAGGGCCAGTGGCAGAAGCCCGTGTTCCAGACCGGGCATGCCGACGCCGTCGAGCCGGGCCGCTGCCTCCCGATAGGCAGCTTCCGCCTCGGGCGCCGGGCCGGTCGCGGCGCCTCGCAGCGCCCGGTACCACTGGGTGAACACTCCCGCCAATGGCAGCTCGTTCCGCTCGGCCAGGCGGTCCACCGCGGTCGCGTGCCGATCCGCTCCGGGGAAGTCGGCCACGGCGCTGCGTGCCTGGAGGCGTATGAGGTGCCCGAGCACCTCGTACGTGACCATCCCGTGCCTCGCGGACAAGGTGATCAGTTCCGCGCCGATCCGGTCGCGGCGCGCAGACAGGCCCGCCCGGTGGAAGGTCTGCATGAAGACGCCGTTGAGCGCGAACGCCAGGAGAGCGGGGTCGTTCAGGTGACGGGCGATCTGCTCGGCCTGCCGGGCCGCCTGCAGCCCGCGAGCCGAAGCGCTCGCGCGTGACTCCAGGGCGATCGTGGCCAGCAACCGGGCACGTGCCGCGTCCTGTCCGCCGGGTCGAAGGGTCTTCAAGGTGCGCTCAGCCGCCGCCACGACACCCGCCGCATGCCGGGGGTCGTCGACCCGTGTCCAGACGGCCGGAACGTCGTAGGCGCCGATCACGCGTGCGGTCAGATCCGAGTCCCCCAGCTCTTCGGCCGCCGCGATGACGGCCGCGCGGTGCCGACGGGCCACCTCAAGGCCGCCGCCACCCGTCACGGCGAGATCGCGCAGCAGGCCGACGGTCGACTCCAGCCGTGCCCGCGCGCCGGACGCCAGCGTGCGGTCGTAGGCGGCCGATGCCTCCGCCCATACGGTGTCCGCCGAAGGGGTCGGCCCGGGAACCGGGTCGAGGTGGCGCTCCTGGGCGAGGATGTCCGCCTCCAGGCGGCGCAGTACCGGGCCGGGATCCACGCCCAGTTGCTCGACCAGCAACCTTCGTGCCCGGCGCAGCACCGCGAGCGCGTCGCCCTGGCGGCCCGTGCGGTACAGCGCGAGTGCCAGGAGTCGCCAGGCGTCTTCGCGCCAGGGGTGCTCGGCCACGTGCGCGTCCAGATCCGCGATGGCCTCCGCGGCGCGACCGAGGGACAGGCGGACATCCGCCCGGCGCTCCAGGGCGTGCAGCCTCAGCTCGCCGAGGCGGGAACGCTCGGTGCGGGCCCATGCCTCTTCGGGGAAATCCGCGAGGGCGGGGCCCCGCCAGGAGCCCAGAGCCTCCGTGAGCCGGTCGAGCGCCTGCTGCGGCGGCAGTGTGCGGGCGGCGTCGACCGCCTGCTCGAAACGCCAGCCGTCCACGGAGCCGCGCGCGGCGCGCAGCGCGTAGCCAGGACCATCGGTGACCAGGAGGCGAGCCGGCGTACGGGGCCGACGCTGCGGCTCCAGGACTCGCCGCAGCGCGGAGACGAACGTACGCACAGCACCGACCGCGTCCGCGGGAGGCACTTCCCACAGATCCGTCACCAGGCGGGTGACGGGGACGACCCGGCCCCGGGCGACGATCAGCCGGGCCAGTACGGCGCGGTGCCGCGGGCCCTTCAGGGCGATCGGGCCCCCTTCGTCGTCCCAGGCCGTCACCGGACCGAGTATCCCGAACGTGACGTTCACACCTGACTGCCTTTCCCGCTCGCCTCCGGTGCCACGTTATAGGTCGCTCATCGGATGCTCATCCGCGGCCTCCAGGGTGGAGACACCAGCCCGTCCACGGAAAGAAGCGACTCATGGCCGCTCCCACCAGCACGTTCGACTACCAGCGGATCGAGGTCGCCGACGGGGTGTCCCTGAGCGCCGCCGTCGTCGGCTCCGGTACCCCGATCGTGCTGCTGCACGGTTTCCCGCAGACCCATCTGATGTGGCGGCACGTGGCCTCCGATCTCGCGCGCGACCACACCGTGATCTGCCCCGATCTGCGGGGCTACGGCGACAGTGACAAGCCCGTCGAGACCGACGGCACCGTCTACGCCAAGCGCACCATGGCAGCCGACGTAGTGGCCCTGGCCGGCGCCCTCGGCCATGACCGATTCGCGTTGGCCGGCCATGACCGCGGAGCCCTGGTGGCCTTCCGCGCCGGACTCGACCACCCGGACAAGATCACTCACCTCGCCTGTCTGGACGTGCTGCCCACCCTGGACATGTGGGAGGTGCTGCACGGTGTCAGCGCGGCGGTCGGCTTCCACCTCTACCTGATGGCCCAGCCGCCCGGCCTGCCCGAGCAGATGATCGCGGCGAGCCCGGACGCCTTCTTCGGCCACTTCCTCGACATCTGGACCAACGACCCGCAGGCGATCCCCGCCGACGTCCGCGCCTCATACCTGGATGCCTGCCGGGGCGCGGTGCCCTCGATCGTCGCCGACTACCGCGCTTCCGCGGGTATCGACATCGAGCACGACAGGGCGGACCGTGCGGCCGGAAGCCGGCTGACGATGCCGGTCGCCGTCCTCCAGCAGGACTGGGGCGCCTTCCTCGGCTTCGACGCGGCTGCCCTGTGGGGCTCCTGGGCGTCCGACCTGGAGCACCGGACGGTCACCTCCGGTCACTTCATGGCCGAGGAGAAGCCCTCTGAGATCGCCGGGGCGATACGGACGCTCCTCAGCCGCTGAACGACCGGCTTCGCCGCGCACCAGCCCCGATGACCTTCGGCTCGGTCCCTCTTCCGGGCCGGCGGGCCGGCGGGCCGGCGGGCGGTCGGGGAGTCGGCGCCGAATCCGGTTCCGGGCCTTGAACCGATCCGCGCAGCGCCCGTTGTCCATGAACGGAGGCAGGCACGCGAATCCTTGCCGCCCAGGTAGACCAAACACGAGCACAGGAGAGTTCATGACTGATGTGCAGGTCGAGCGGACGGGGCCTCAGCCGCCCCGACGCGCGAGGCGGTGGGCGATTCTCGGCGCGACGGCAGCCGTGATCGCGGGAGCGACGATCGCCGTTCCCGCTCTCGCGGATTCCAAGCCCGACAGCGAGAAGGGGGAGACGCTGCGGACCACGGCCCAGAAGGTGGGGGTCACGAGGAGCTACACGAACGCCCAGTCCGGCCTTTCGCTCACCGCGGGAGGAGTGGGCCCCAGTGGCAAGGGCGAGGTCTTCGCGAGGATCCCGGGCGTGAACGAGAACGTCCAGTCGTGGAACTTCCTCCGCGACAAGATCATTTCCAGGGGGGCCAGTTCAGGTGACAACCTGCGCTGCCTGGAGAGCGACAACAGCGGGAATGTCTTCATCGCGACGTGCGTCACCGGAAAGGATGCGCAGAAGTGGGCGCACAAGCTCGCCGTGAAGGCCCCCGGTCCTTTCCGTGACCAGGTGCGGATTCAGAACTTCAAGACCAAGAAGTGCCTGACCATCGGCAGTGCCACCGGCCGCGGGACGGCCGAGGTCGCGGCCAAGGACTGCAAGGAAGAGGCGACGTCGCAGCGCTGGGTTGTGGGGTCGTTCACGAACGAGTAGCCGGCAGCCGAAGGGGTCTGGCAGCCGTTCGGCTGTCAGACCCCGCTGGATGTCGGGCCGGTGCCGGCTCCCTCGGACAGGTCTCCACTCCGATGGGTCCGCCGGAGGCGTCCTGAACGCGACGTCGTATTTCCGCCAGCGTGGGTGTCTCGCTCACGACAGAGTCGACGACGGCTCGTGTTGCTGATCGCGGGCTCGTCCGTCCGACACTCCACGAAAGGCACACGGATGCACGTCGTCCCCGGGCTCAAAGTCATGTACTTCGGAACTCCGGTGGTGCTGATCAGCTCACTCAACGAGGACGGTACGGCCAACCTCGCGCCGATGTCCTCGGCCTGGTGGCTGGGCCAGTCCTGCATGCTCGGTCTCGGCAACGACGCCCGGACCACCGCGAACCTCCTGCGGGAGGGCGAGTGCGTGCTCAACCTGCCCTCGTCGGCGATGGTCGACGCCGTCGACCGGCTCGCGCTCACGACCGGGAAGCCGGTCGTGCCGGACTACAAGGTGAAGCAGGGCTACCGGTACGAGCCGGACAAGTTCTCGGCGGCGCAGCTGACGGAGCAGGCATCGGACGTGGTCCGTGCCCCGCGGGTCGCGCAATGCCCGGTCCAGTTGGAGTGCAAGGTGGTCTCGGCCCACTCCTTCGGCGGTCCCACGCCGGACGCCACCGCCTTCGAGGTCGAGGTTCTGCGCGCTCATGTCGAGGAGGGGCTGATCATCCCGGGGACGCACTACGTGGACCCGCTCGGCTGGGACCCGTTGATCATGAAGTTCTGCGAGTTCTTCGGCGGTGGGCACAATGTCCACCCGTCAAGGCTCGCCGAGGGCTGGAACATGCCGCACCAGCTCCCGTCGCCGGCGGCTGTGTGAACAGGTGGCCGGGCGCCCCCAACCCCCGGATTTTCGAACCGGCCGCCGTCCAAGGCCTCGTGCGTCACAGACCGGTCACAGCACCCACACAGCGGTTCCACTACGGCGAACATGGCGCGATGCGCACACACCACACCGCCGCCCTGCTCGCGGCAGTCGCCGCCCTCGCCCTCACCGCCTGCACCCCGCAGAGCGCCCCCGCTCCGGACAAGCCCGCCGGGGGCCCGAGCGCGGCACCCACCACCCCGCCCGCGCCCGTGAGCAGCAAGCCGGCCACGAAGGCCGCACACCTCCCCGACCTCGTGGGCAAAGGCCTCCAAGCGGCTCAGGACGAGGCGCAGGCCGCGGGCTTCCTCACCCTGAAGTCCCACGACGCGCTCGGCCGCGAACGGCTCCAGGCCTTCGATCGGAACTGGAAGGTGTGCTCGCAGACGCCCGCCCCCGGCGCGAGCATCGACACCGGCACCGCCGTCGACTTCGGCGCGGTCAAGCTCGAAGAGACCTGCCCCGCGGCTGAGGCGCCGGCGCCGAAGCCCGCCGGGACCACCATGCCGAACTTCGTCGGCCAGGGCATGAAGGCCGTCCGTGGCGCCCTGCCCGCCAACGCGAGCATCACCGTGAAGGACGCGGTGCAGAGCCGCATGGTCCTCCAGGAATCGAACTGGAAGGTGTGCGCCCAGGACCCGAAGGCCGGAGCGGCGCTCATCGGGCAGCCGGTTGCCTTCACTGTCGCCAAGACGGAAGAGACCTGCCCCTAGTCTTTTTGACCGAGTCCGGACGGACGCCGCGCCCACCGCCCGCTGGCCAGGCTCGCGCAGAGGTCTTGTGCCGTCCGATCAGGGCCCGGGCCGCCGGATCGGGTTGGGGGCTGGATCTGTCTGCGGGGCCGGCGGCGGATGTTGTCGGCCCGTAGTCCCGCACTGTCCAGGGTGACGTCGAAGAAGACCTCCTCACCCTGGCGCAGGCCGTCCCCACCGTGACAGGCCGAAGCTTCTGCCTGGACGTCAGGTGCAGCACCCTCCTGGCTGATGAGGCCGATGCCCCGCTCGGGGTCGAACCACTTCACGACACCGCAGGGCGCCATGTTTCCCCCTTCCCGCTCCGTCGGGTACGGAAGCCGACACTGTCCGCCTGACGGTCCACCGGTGGGAAGGGCGTGAGCAGGGGCGTGCAGCAGTGGACCCCCGCGTGACTGCAGCGGATCGGCGCGTACCGCGTACAACGCGCCGTAGCGGCGTGTCCCACCGCTGCCGGGGTTGGGCGCAGGACGGTGAGGAACGAACGCAGGGATCAGCGACGCTTGCCATCGTGCCGCAGGGGCCGTCCGGTACTCCGGACGGCCCCTGCGGATGGCGTCCCGCGCGTCCGCGGGAACGGGGCAGCGCTTCCCCCCCCGGAGCGGACTGCTGGGTGACCACGCTCCGACATCGGACGGCGCCGGCGAAGCCGGATCAGGCCCCGGCCGGCTTCGTGAACCGTCCGCCCCTGGAACTGCGAGGTGCACCGCCGGGCATGTCACCGTTGGTGCTGCAGGGCACGGGCGCCTGCGGCGACGACCTCCGCGAGCCGGTTGGCGAAGGCCGCGTTGCATCCGCCGAGTCGCACGAAGCCGTGGCCTGCCACCGGCCCGTCGTTGCTCAGGGAGGGAAGGGTCATGCCTGCGAGCGCGAGCGCCGCCTTCAGGTTCGTGACGGCATCTTCGCCGGCCAGGTAGGCGGCGTCCTGGCACCGCTTGTACCGCATTCGGTCGGCGTGGGTCATCTCGTACGCCATGTTGCTGGCCTCTCGTGTTGAACGTAGACGTGGGTGTGGGTCGCGCGCGTCGGAACGCGCGGGGCATGCGGTTCGGCGAGCGGCAGGTCCGCACGCCGCAGGAGCACATGCCCTCCGTACCGGGCAAGGCGTGACGGCCGTCGGCGTGCTCAGGTGTGCCGCGGCGACCGGACGCCGGGTGTGCGGGGCTGCCCGTCCGGACCGCATCGCGGTGGCCGGGGCCGGGCTCGACTCGCGCCAGGGCAAGGGTGGGCAAGCCGTCGGGTTGAGTCTGCGCACGGGCCGTGACTATCGGTTTCGATCTTCGTTTCAAAGGTGCAGGCGAGCGCCCCTTTGACGTGTGGGAAGGACCGGATTGGCCAGGGAGTCAGTGGCTGCTACCGCCTCTGCTCTCCGTGGTGGCCGCCCGAGAGAGGTCCCCTCTTCCGTCGTGGTCCGACAGCGCCGTCTCGGCGGGGACGCTCGGCTGCGATTCCCGCTCCCCCGCTCGGGCGCCGGGCCGTTTCCGGCGATCGCACGACGGTCGATCGGCCGGACCGCGCCCACGGTGCGCACCGGCCCCCGGCCCTCCTGCGGGAGCTCACCGGCCACGAGTGGCGCCGGCGCACCCGTACGACCGTTATGCGGCTTACCCGAACCGGTGGCCGTGGGACGGGGAGTGGACAGCTCTGGTGTCTGCCGCTGGGTAGCCGGGAGGGATCCTGTCCTGGTTGTGTCTGGCGGCAGCCGTCTGTCTGAGCTGGGCGGGCGCGGAGGCTGCCGGGTTTCCGTGGCGTGGAGCGGATTGGCGCGGAGGTCGCGTGAGGGTGATCTGCCGAACCAGCTGTTGGAAGCAGGCCAGCGCCGCGACGGCGGGAAGGGCCGACGCTGCCCCGGCGGCCACGGTTCTGGGTGCCTGGGCTACGCACAGGAGTGTGGCCAGGGTGGAGAACAACAGGACGATGGCCCAGGAATGGAGCGCCCGGCGCCGGTGCAGGGCGGATCTGAGGATGGACAGCGAGGCGACCATCCAGGGGCCGTAGATCAGCAGGGGCCACCAACTGACCACTTCCCGGGCCGTGTGGGGTGCGGCGCTGTGGCGCAGGGCGTCGCAGATGGCCAGGCCGCTGAGGATGCTCACCACGGCGGCGATGGCGGCGACCAGCACGGCGGTGAACAGACTGCCCGTTTGCAGCAGGGTCGCAACCGGCGACTTCGATTGGTTTCGGCGGTGTCTGCTGGAGGCCGGTGCGGGCGGACGTGCGGTAGGGGTCTGCTTGAGCCCTGCGACGAACCCGCTGGCGCTTGCCGTGGTGCCGAGCCCGTCGAAGGCGACTCGGGTGAAGGGGTCCGGTTGCTCGGGTGGGGTGTTCTCCTGGAGGAGGATGGCGAGTTCCTCCGTCGGATCCCACACCCGATGCGTCTCACCGGGGCCGGCGAGCGGTTGTTCCGGGGAGGGGTGCGGCACGTGCTCGGACCAGTCCCAGAAGGCGGAGGGCTCCGGCTGGTCGTGGTAGCCCTGGATGCCCGGGTATCCGTACGGCTCATACACGGTAACTGCCACCGGAGCACTCGCCGAGGGCCGTTGCGGATGCCGCCATCGTGCCCGATCGCCTGCCGAACTCGATCTGGATCATGTTCATCGTATGGAGGAAGTCCTCAAAGATCGAGGCGGAGTAACGAAGATCGATTTCTTCCAGATCTTCGTGTCCCAGCGTTGCGTTCCGGGTCTCGCCACAGTCGGTGGAGGGCGGAGTGAACATCCACTTCCCGATCCGCGTGGCCCGGGACTGAGGGTCTCCCCGTCCGTCTTCCTCCGCGGTCGTGCGGAGGGAGACGGCGAGCTTTGCTGATGTCATATTCCCTAAACGCTCTCGATGTTGGTCTGGGTGTGTGCCATCCGGGTGATAGTGGTCGACGAATATGTGTTGACGCTCCCCTTTCGGTTTTCCGAACCAACCAGAAGGGCAGCACCCGCACTCCTTTTCGCACCGCCCCGCGACCCGGAAGGGCGGCGATGAACTGCGACAAGACGCGCGTCGCCCGCTCCTGCCGCAGGGCGTCATCCCTGGCCAGCTCAGCGTTGAGCCCCATTCACCGGCTCCGCTGACTCTGCCTTCCACGGAGCAGAGGACGGCCCCGTCGCCGCGGAGGCGCGCCGACCCACCCCTCCTCGGGCCGCCGCAGCTGCTGACTGATCATCGGTAAATAGAACGAGATGCCGACGCCGGGCAGATTGCTGCGCATTGCTGCAATCGGCGGAGAGGGCGCAACTCCGCATATGCCTCTGCGTTATGCCGAGGGTCCCCAGGGCCCCGCGCTCGGCGCAGGCCCCTCGAACCTCAGCCTTTGAAAGGATCAGCTGTGGGAGGCATCCTCCTGTGGATCGTGCTGATTTGTGCCGCACTGGGCACAAGTTGCACCGCACTGACGTCATCCGGGACCGGCCGGCTCTGGCGCGTGGACGCCCTTGAACTGAGGCGCCAGCAACGTTTCAGGCAGGTTCTGTCCCTCCATGTAGACGCCGTCCGGCTCTCTGGTCCGGCAGTCGCGGCGCCGCCATGGCTGGGGGAGAAGCCGGTCGGCATCCCCCCTCGTCCAGGTGCGGAGCCGCTCCGAGTCGCACATGAGCCGTGTTGGCCACCCTGCACGCCGGACCGTTAGGGCGGAGCGCCCACACCGGTGCGCCATCCCTTTCCGCACCCCAGCGCGTCGCTGGGTCAACGCTCTCGTCGAGCACATCAGGTCGAAAGAGCGCTGATATCGCTGAAAAACCCCGGCAATTAATTCGTACCTTGCCACGCGCATGGAAACCCCGGCAATTCGGACACTGGTGAAGCTGCGCAAAAGTCCTGGCAATCTACGCATGGCCCGATTCCGGCTGCTGAATGAGGCATGCTGACGTCGGTGGCCTCTCCTATTCCTGGTGGATACACGGAACTCTGCGCCGGACGTTGAAAGGAGGTTGAGACATACCTGAATCGAAAGAATTATCATCCGTATATTGTTGTAGAAATCCACCTCGGCAACCGACATGGATCGCCCCCTCCCCGGGGCGCGCGGCAGCAGGCCCCGCTCCCCGCGGGCGTACCGCGGGGTTTCCCGTCCGACAGAACGACCGGAGCCCCAGGCAGCCGGGCACGGTGCGCGAGAAGGGATGCGTGAGGATGTCCCCCAGGAGTGACCCGACCGCTCGCGGCCCGTGGTCGGCGGCAACACGAGCGGCATGCAGGGTGCGGGCGGCGTTGATGCGGGTCACCCGACGCATGGCTGACGCAGGCTTCGCGGACGGAACAGGCCCGCCCCGCCCCATCACGAGCCCGATACCGGCGATGCGGGATGAATACAGGGCGGGCTTCTCCCTGTCCCTGCCTCCTCCCGTGGGCATTTCGAGCGACCACCGCGAATGCTCATGGTGCCGGTCTCTCGGCGATACCGAGCCCCGCGGGCGGTCCGGGCCCGGTGACTACGGGGGAGCCTGAGGCGGTGTTCGCGCACCTCTGCCGTCCGCGTACGCAGGTGGACCCCCGCGGGCCGGTACGGCTGCCGGTCCCCGCTCGGGTGGCGCAACCGGCGGGCGGCCGAGCGTGCGACCGTTCTCGCGCCCGCCGCACCGCCGGGCAGCGCCGGGCACCGCCGGGCCCCCGGACACGTGCCGGGGTGTGGCACACGGTCGTTTTCTCTGGTGACGGGGTGTGCGGACGTGTACCGTCTGGGTCAGCTGTCGTGGTTCGGAAGTTCCCTTGCCCCCGTCTCCGGCGTGGGTGTTTTGCTGTGCTGTGCCGCAGGAACCAGGGCGATCACCTCCGCCTTCCGCACGTTGCGGGAGGCGTCCATCGACTGGAAGGCATGAGACATGGCTACGGGAACTGTGAAGTGGTTCAACGCGGAGAAGGGCTTCGGCTTCATCGCCCAGGACGGCGGCGGCCCGGACGTCTTCGCCCACTACTCGGCGATCAACTCCTCGGGCTTCCGTGAGCTCCAGGAAGGCCAGGCCGTGACGTTCGACGTCACCCAGGGCCAGAAGGGCCCCCAGGCCGAGAACATCAACCTGGCCTGACCCGCCCCGCCCCGCCGTCAGGCACCAGGGTCGGCTCGGTTTCCCGGCCGTCCGGTAGCGGGTGAACCGGACAACGGAGGCCGGGCCGGCGCCTCGGCGGGAACGGACACGCACGCCATGAGGGCCGCGCGCCTGCGCGCGGCCCTCATGGCGTGGCGAGGGGCATCTGACTCGGGACAGGATCTCAGCCGCCCGGACCGGGCTGGGCCGGCACGAGGGCGGCTTCCCCGCGGACCGGAGCCCGCGTCTCCCACAGGCGCGACGGCCGGGTCCTTCGAGGCACCAGCCCGCTCAAGGACCGGTAGAAGCGGTCCGGCAGGAACACGGCATCCGCGACGATCATCACGCCGGAGAAGAGCGGCAGTCCCAGCACGACCGCGATCCCCAGGTGCAGGCCCACCAGCATGATCAGTACGGGGTACTTGAGCCTGCCGAACAGGAGGAACGGGAAGGCGACCTGGAGCAGCACCGTCAGGTAGCCGGCGATGGCCATGGCGACCGGGTGCGCGTCCAGCATCAGGGACAGCGCGGGCCACGGCCGGAACAGTTCGAGGCTCAGCACGTAGTGGAGTGCGGTGCCATCGCCCCACGAGCCGCCCTGCACCTTGTACAGCCCCGCGGATCCGTAGAGGAAGCAGACCTGGGCGGCGATGACGAACATGCCGCAGTTGTGCAGCACGTTGACCAAGGTTCGGCGGAACTCGTGGAGCCGGCCCGCGGGCAGGATGCCGTCCGCCGCCGGAACCTTCTTCCTGCGCGCGTCCAGGGACCAGCGTCGGCCGCACGCGGTGAAGACGAGGTACACGGACATGAGCAGGACGAGGTTGTCGCCTCCGTCCGTCATGAAGATCGCCCGGGCGTGGAAGGAGGCGACCACGACCGCGAACAGCACGGACATGGCCCTGGTCCGCCAGCCCAGCATGAAGAGCGCGGACGTGACGAGGGCCGCCGCGCAGCAGACCTCGAAGTACACGCGGCTGTCGGACAGCGTGAGGACGCCGGCCCACCCGGTCTCGTCGAAGAGCTGCTCCGCCAACGCGGGCGTCCACGGTGAGCCCGGACCCCAGATCTCGTCGCGGTGCGGGAACTCGCGCAGGAGGAAGACGAGGTGGAGCAGCCCGTACCCGATGCGCAGGACCGCCGCGGCGTACAGGGAGACCGGTCGCTCCGTCAGCAGGGTGAGGAGCACGCCCATGCGGTCGAGCGCGTACTGGCCCGCTGGGCGGGGGGCCGCGGCCGCGGGTGCCGGTTCAGTCCGTTCCACGGGGTGCCACCTCCCACCAGGGCAGGTGGCGGGTGTCGTTGGGCACGGCCCGGTGCATGTCGGCGGATGCGTTCGGGGGAGGGACGGGGAACGTGGTCACGCGCAGCTGGATGGAGTCGAAAGGGCCGCCACGGTGGGTGGCGACGCGTTCCGCCGCGATGTTGCGCAGGTACGTCCGCATCATCACGGCCCGCTCCGATCGCGGCTCGTCGCCACCGCCGAAGGCTCCGAGGTAGGAACTCCAGGCCCTGCGCAGCGTGTTCTGCGCCGTCTGGCTGGGGAAGGGGTAGTGCTCGACGGCGGATGTGTCCACGGCGCTCAGGTCGAACCAACCGCTCACCTCCACGGTGCCGTCGGGTGCTGTCCGCCCGGTCCTCGCGGAGATCTGCCGGTTGGTCGACTCCGGGTCCGGGGCGAATGGCCGCCAGTTCTGTTCGAACAGGGGATGTACCCACGCGTTGATCGGCCGGCTGTACAGCTGCGAGACCGCGTTCGGTGGCGCCCCGTGCAGGAACACCAGGAGGACATGGACCAGCGCCGTTGCCAGGCACAGGACGACCGCGACCGCGGACCCCGCTCGCAGCGGACCGTGCGTCCCGGGCCCACTGCTCCCGGAGGTGTGCGGCCCGCCGCTTCCGCCTCCGGTGGCCGGCGCGGCCTCGGAGTGCTCCGGTTCCTTCACATCGGCTGACTCGGCAGCACCCAGCACGGCCCCACCCGGCCTTTCCGTCGCGATCGCTCGTGTATGCATTCCGTTCGGCTTCCGCGCGCCGTACGTCCCACTGGTGCAAGGCGGGCCGGCTGCCCCGACAGCCGGCCCGTCCTACGGCCTACGCCGGCCCGCCGTGCGGCCTACGCCGGCCCGCCGTGCGGCCTACGCCGGCCCGCCGTGCGGCCTACGCCGGCCCGCCGTGCGGCCTACGCCGGCCCGCCGTGCGGCCTACG
>NZ_JBSGQV010000009.1:127878-152973 GCF_053606025.1 Streptomyces sp. NPDC055254
CTACGCCGGCCCGTTCGGCCCGTCGTGCCCGTGGGGTCCGTCGTGCCCGCCGGGTCCGTGGTGCTCGTCTCGCCCGCCGTGTTGGCCGTGCTCGCCGTGCTCGCCGTGACCGGGCTTGCCGGGAGGCTTGGGGATGCCGCCCCCTGTCACGCCACCGAGTGTTCCGCCCGTGATGGGGCCTGCGGTGCCCCCGGTGGTGCCGCTCGTGGTGGTACCGGCCACGAGGCCGCCCGTCGCTCCGCCCAGTACGCCGCCCAGGAGGCCGCCGCCCGTCGTCGCGCCGCCGAGCACGCCGCCGAGCACGCCTCCCGTGGTCGTACCGCCGGTCGCCGTCCCGCCGGTGGCGGTGCCACCCGTACCGGTACCGCCCGTGGGCGAAGTTGGTCTCGGTGCCGAGGGTGGCCGAACTTCCGATCTGCCAGAACACGTTGCAGGGCGAGGCGCCGTTGATGAGGGACACGTTGCTGGAGGTCGCCGTCGTCAGACCCGAACCGACCTGGAACACCCAGACGGCGGCGGGGTCGCCCTGCGCGTCCAGGGTGAGGGTGCCGGTGAGCCCGAGAGTGGAGGAAGCGGTGTGCACGTTCGGGACCAGCGTCAGGCCTCCGGCGTCCGGGGGCAGCGCTGCGTCCGAGGCCTGTCCGGCGGCGTTGTTGTACGCCACGACGAGGTCGCTCTTGGCCTGGAGGCCCACCTGGTCGGTCGGCCCGGAGTGCTGAGCACCGAATACGATGCCGGGCTGAAATCCGCTGATGACCGTACCCGGACTCACTCCGAGGTCGCCGGTGATCACCGAGGGGCCGGTGTTGGTGATCTCCGAGCCGGCCAGCACGGCGAAGCTGGCGGCCGTGCCGAGAGGTACAGGTGTCGCGATCGCATTCGCCTGCGTCGGCGTCACCGCTACCACGGCAGAGGCGATCACCATGGCGAGTGCGGTCGCGATCCAGACCGGCGTGGTGCGCCGTAGCGCCGTGCCGGTGGTTTCCAGCGTCATCGAGGGGCCAACTCCCGTGAGTGGATGGTGGCGTAATCGACGGTCCGGTCGCACAGGGACCGTCTCTCTGTCGCTGGCATACGCAGAAAGCCGCACCGGTCCGGGGATTCCCTCCGCGATTCCCGCGCGATACAAAATTTGCGCCCAGTGGAAAATCATACAAAGAATTGAATGGTTCAATAGGCCTTGTGGGAGAAATCCATACGGTTGCGGCCCGGTATTCTGCGCCTCGACGACGTGCAGGTGGCGACGGCGGCGAACCGGCCCGCAACAGGCGCGACACGGCGCGAAAGTGGATCCAACTCCCCCTGGATCATGACAATCTGCTGGCCGGAGCAAATGATCTCCGAGTGGAGGAACACGCCGTGGGTGCCGACATCAATCCCACCGTCAGCAGGCGCCGGTTGGGATCGGAGCTACGCCGGCTCCGGCACGCCAGCGGTATGACGACGCAGCAGGTGGCGCAGCGATCGCTGATCTCCCAGCCCAAGATCAGCCTCCTGGAGAACGGCCGCCGCCTCATCAAGCCGCGCGACGTGCGTGATCTCTGCGCGCTGTACGGGGTCCAGGAGCATCAGCTCGTCGACGACCTGATGGGACTTGCCCGGGAATCGGGTCGGCAGGGCTGGTGGAACGCCTACGGCGACATCCCTTACGGCACCTACATCGGCCTTGAGGCCGAGGCCGCCTCGCTCCGCACCTATGAGCCCCTGGTGATCCCGGGCCTGCTGCAAACCCCCTCCTATGCGGGGGCGGTCATCGCAGGAACGATCCCTCACCTCACCGCCGACCAGGCGGCCGAACGCCTCAAGGTACGGCTGCGGCGACAGCGCCGGCTGAGTGCGCCGGAGAAGCCGCTGCGCCTGTGGGCCGTGCTGGACGAATCGGTTCTCCGGCGCGTCGTGGGCGGCCGGGAGGTCATGCGCGAACAACTTGAGCATCTGACCTGCCTCGGTGCCCAGCCGCACATCACCGTTCAGGTTCTCCCGCACGAGGTGGGTGCCCACCCCGGTGCTTCCGGACAGTTCTCACTGCTCGAATTCGCCGACACGATGGATATGAGCGTGGTGTATCTGGAGAAATTCACCAGCGACCTCTATGTGGAGAAGCGATCCGACGTACGGCTCTACGGCGACACGTATTCGCACTTGCAGGCTCAGGCGCTGAGCCCGGACAGCACGAGGCAGTTCATCACCGAAACCATCAAATCCTACGTCGGTACCTGATCCGGACCGGCACCCATACGGCAACCGCGTCTACCGCCACGTGCCGCAGGTCGCAGGGGTGGTGCCCACCCATTCCATCTACGCCTGCGCCTGGACGGCACGCGGCGAGGCCGTCCCCTGCGTTCCGAAACCGCCAGGGCCGGCGAGACGGCGGCCACCCCCGCCTCGTACACGGGGGTGGGCGCCGAGCCTCACAATCCGCCGTCCAGGGGCTGTTCCGTCCAGATGGTCTTGCCTGCAGCCGTGTACCGGCTGCCCCAGCGGTGCGTGAGCTGCGCGACGAGGAACAGACCCCGCCCGCCCTCGTCGGTGAGCTGTGCCCGGCGCAGATGCGGCTGGGTCTGGCTCGGGTCGGAGACCTCGCAGATCAGCACCCGGTCCTTGATCAGGCGTAGGCCGACCGGGCCGCCCGCGTACCGGATGGAGTTCGTGACCAGCTCGCTGACGACCAGCTCCGTGGTGAAGACGAGGTCCTCCAGTCCCCACGCGGTCAGCTGCTCCGCAACGAGCGTGCGGGCCCGTCCCACGAGGGAGGGGTCGGCGGCCAGCTCCCACGCGGCGGTGGCATCCGCGGCCACCTCCCTGACCCGCACCACGAGCAGTGCGAGGTCGTCGTGCGTCGCCTCCCCGGCCAGGGCGCCCTGGAGGCCGTGCCCGATCCGGACGACCGGCAGCCCGCGGTCGGCGCCCTCCCGGGCACCCGCCCCGATCAGCTCCCGTTGCCGGTCGGAGCGGTCGGTGTCCCCGGCGAGTGCGCCACCGCAGAAGACGAGCACATCGCCGGGTCCCAGGCGCAGTTCGACCGATTCGAAGGGCTGCCCGCCCGTACCCAGGACCGGACCCGGACGGTAGGTGACCGTGCCGCTCCCGGCGCCCGCGCGAGCGGCCAGCACGGGCGGAGCGTGGCCGGCGCCCGCAAGCACGCAGGTACGGGACACCGGATCGTACGTGGCGTAGAGACACGTGGCACCGGTCAGCGCGCTGGGCGCGCCCGTCCCCGGTTCCTGGCGGTCGTCGTCCTCGATGAAGCGCACGACGAGGTCGTCTAGGTGGGCCAGTAGCTCGTCCGGACTGAGGTCGAGATCGGCCAGGGTCTGCACCGCCGACCGCAGCCGCCCCATGGCCGCGGTGGCATCGAGGCCGCGTCCTTCCACCGTTCCCATGACGAACGCCAGGCGCGTGGAAGGGAGTTGAATGACGTCGAACCAGTAGCTGCCGACGGCCTCGGTCGCGGCGCCGGCCACGTGGACACCGTAGGTCTCCGCGCCGGTGACATCCATGACCGGCCTGGGCAGGAGACTGCGCCGCAGGGCTCGCGAGGTACGGCGCTCACGGATGTACCGGCGGGCGTTGTCCATGCTGAGCGAGGCCCGGGAGCCGATCTCCTCCGCGAGGACCGCATCCTCCTGGTCGAAGGGACGGCGCTCCGCGGTGCGCCACAGCACCAGGGCCCCGAGCACCGCTCCGCGCGCCTTCAAGGGGACCAGCATGAAGGAGGCGGCTCCAGGCGGAAGCATCAGCCGTACGCGCTCCTCCTCGCCGGCGAGTACCGCGCGCAGCTCGGCCAGGTCGGGGAGGAAGACCGCCGAGCCCCCGCGCAGGTGGGCATTCTCGATGCTTCCGAGACGGATGGTGTCGCCCGCGCCGTGGCTCTCGGGCGGCCACCGCCCGTCGCCGGCCCGCACGGCGACGCGGCGCATCGGCGCTCCGGCAACCGACTCTCCCGGCTCCTCGCCGAGGAGTACGGGTTCGGTGAGGTCGACGGCCGCGAGGTCGGCGAAGGCGGGGACGAGCACGTCCGTCAGCTCCTCGGCGTCGCGCACCATGTCCAGGGAGCTGCCGATCCCCGCGGCGGCCGCGTTGACCAGCGCCTGCCGTTCGGCGGAGCGCCGGTCCGCGGGAGGCGCCGGCGGCGCCCTGCGGACATCGCCGGCGACGGCGACCGGTACGGAGTCGGTCGGGTCCGCGGGCCGCAGGCGCAGCAGGAACCGCGCCGAGGAGCCCTCGATCAGGGTGATGAGGTCGACATCGGCCACCAATCGCCCGCCGTCCGGCTGCCGCAGTCGCGCCCGCGCGCTGCGCCGAGCACCTCCGACGGCTCCCGCGACGAGCCGGGACCACAGGTCGACATCCTCGAAGAGCACTTCCACATCGAGCCGTTCGGCCGGCGGGAGGTCGACCTCAGGAGCGCCCAGCAGGGCCACCGCGGGACGTGTACCGGTCAGAATCCTGCCGGCGGCGTCCAGTACGAGTACAGCCGTAGGGAAGTCCGCTGCTGCGGTGGGATCTCCCGGGCCGTGGTCGCTCACTGGTTTCTCACTCCGGCAGGCATCGGCGGCCCCCTGGTCTCATTGAACACCCCGCACGGGGCGTGTGCGCGGCGCCCGGGACGTCGCGCCCGCGGCCCTTGATGACCTGCTGGTCGGCGGTGCCTGTGCCGACGAGCGACATCCCGTCGTTCAGTACGCCCAGCACGAGACCGCGGGTGATCGCGCCGAGTACCGTGCCGGCGCCGCCGGACGTGGACGGCGTGCCGCCGGGCCGGCCGGGCCCGTCCGAGACGGGCGTTTCACGGTCGAGCGCCGCGTGGAGGTGCCCGGTAGCGTGGAGCCGAGGGGAGGGCGGGACGAACCGTCGGCGAAACCGGAGGACGGAGCCTCATGCCCTGCCGCGACCCCGACGACCGCGAACGGCGCGGGGAACGAGAGCGTCGCACCGCGGCCGGCACCACGACAGGCCGAGGTCCCGGACGGATCGGCACCTGGCCGGCGGTGGGACTCACGGTGGCCGTTCTCGTCGCCGCCAACCTGGTCATGCACCGTTGGAGCGGCCCGATCGGCCTGATGACGGCCGTCGTGGTCACGGTCCTGCTGCTCGGCGTGCTCCGCTGGGCCGGCGGTACCCGGGCGGACGCGGGCCTGGCTCCCGGCACACTGGCCCGCGGCGCCCGGTGGGCGCTGGTCCTGATCGGCCTGGTCGGCGTCGTCTACCTCCTCGGGGCCCTGCTGCCGGCCACCCGAACGCTGTTCGAGGACCGGCGGTACGACGGGATGGATGGGGGCGAGCTGGTGCTGCGCGTGCTCGTGCTGGTACCCGTCGGCACTGTGCTGGTGGAGGAAGTCGCCTTCCGCGGCGTGCTCTACGGGCTGGTGCTCCGCAGCCGCGGGCCCCTCTGGGCAACCACCGTCTCCAGCCTGCTGTTCGGCCTGTGGCACGTGCTGCCGTCCTTGCACCTGGCGGCCGCGAAACCCGCCCTGACCACCGTCTTCGGCGACTCCGCGCTCGGCGGCGCCCTGGCAGTCCTGGCGGCCGTGGTGTTCACCGCGGCGGCGGGCGTCCTGTTCTGCGAACTGCGCCGCCGCAGCGGCAGCCTGCTGGCTCCCATGGCCCTGCACTGGGCGGTCAACGCGTTCGGCTACGTGGCCGGATTCCTGCTGCGCTGACCGGCGACCACGAAAGCACGGGCGGCGGCCGGGCTCAGCCGTCCGGCCGGATGATGTCCCTCAGGCGGTCGAGGTCCTGCGCCGTGAACCCGGTCGGCCGCATCACGGCGTTCCAGCCGTCCACGTACGCGGCTTTGTACGTGTGGCCGTGACCGTCCGGGACGCCCGTGGAGAACGGCAGATCGGCGGTGACCTGCCAGAAGGTCACGAAGGGCATCCAGACCATCGCGCCCAGCACGTCCTTGCCCGGCGCCTGCCCGATCCAGTCGGGTGCGGACAGGGCCAGGGCGGGGCTCCACCAGACGATGGGGTCGGACGGGTGCATGAGGTAGAGCACCCGCGTACCGTCCCACGGCCGCTCCGCCGGAGCCATCCCGGTGGTGGGGTCGTCGGTGAACCGCACGGTCCGCCCGTCCTTGTAGACGGGCTCGATCTCGGGGCTCCCCGGGTCGCGGTGATCGCTGAAGTCGCGGAACAGGGTGTTGAAGTTGGGCGGACCGGCGAACAGGGTGCCGGCGGTGCGGTTGCGCAGGTCGTACTCCCCGCTGAAAGCCGTCTCGCCGCCGAACGATCCCAGGCTCTCACCGGCCACGAACAGCTGGGGACGCCGGTCCTGGGGCAGCTTGGACCAGACGTCGTAGACGGCGTCGAAGAGTTCGCGGCCGGCCGCGCGCGCCTTGGACTGGTCGACGAGATAGGACAGCCACGACGGCAGGTACGAGTACTGCATCGTCACGGTGGCCGAGTCCCCGTTGCCGAGGTACTCGAACGAGTCCACGGCGGCGGGATCGACCCAGCCGCTTCCCGTGGTGGTCATCACGAGCAGGTACTCGCGTTCGAAACCGCCCGCCCGTTCGAGGTCCGCGACGGCTCGCTCCGCCCGGCCCTCCGCATCGGCGGAGGTCGACAGCCCGGCGTAGGCCCGGACGGGCTCCAGCGCCGTGCGGTGGGTGAACGCGCCGATGTCCCGGGCCGACGGGCCGCTGCCGGTGAACGCCCTGCCCTGCCGGCCCAGCGAGTCCCACGGCACCAGAGAACCGGGCCCGCCCGAGCGCAGGGAGGACGTCGGCCGGTGCACGCCGTCCGGGGTCTGCGTGTCGCGGACCGAGAACGCCTCGTTGGCCGCGTTCACGAAGCCGCTCAGCAGCAGACCGCTGAACGCGGACCAGGCCAGACCCACCACCAGCAACCAGCCGACGGCCCGCGCCGCTCGCGGACCGATCCAGCGCCCGAGCAGGCGGGCGGCCCAGCGGTACAGGCGCCTGAGCCCCCGTCCGGCCAGCAGCAGGAGCCAGAAGACCAGAACGGCAACGAACGGGCTGGCCACGGCGGTGAGGACGTTGTGGTCGGTGACTCCCATGAGTGCGCGGATCTCGTGCTGCCAGTACTGTCCGAGCCCGAACGAGAGGCCGAACAGCACGATCGCGCAGCCGAGCAGGACCAGCCATGACCGGCGCGAGGGGATCCGCGCGTCCCGGTCGGCGAAGGCACGCCACACGTAGGCCGCGAGCACGCCGAGCCCGTACCCGATGGCCGCGGTGATGCCGCAGATCAGCCCCTGGAGGATGCCTCCGCGGGGAAGCAGCGACGGAGTGAAGGACAGGCACGCCAGGACGAGCCCGCCCCAGCAGCCGGGCAACGTGACGCGGGGCAGCCGGCGCCGCTTCCCGGAGCGGGGGGACTGCTCGGTGCGGGACGGTGCGGGAGACTCGACGGGCCCTGAACCCGGCTCCCGCGAAGCGTCCTCCACGGCCCCCGCCCCGGCCGCACCCCTGCCATGGAGCCGGTCCACCCGGCTGTCGTCCTCGCGCGATGTCGGCCCGTCCGACGGAGGAACCACTTCCGCCATGACCGCCTCCGATCCGCTGATCCGCCACGAACGGGGGAGCGGCGGCTGGGTCCCATTGTGACGCCGCACGGCGGGTCGGGCATCCCGGGTCGGGCATCCCGGTCGGGCGGAGCCGGAACATGCCGCGGGGCGCCGGAACATGCCGTGCGGGGTGACCGCCCCTACGCTGGGGTGCCTCCGGGTTGTCCGTCGGTGAAGCGGTGGGAGGTTGTCCCATGAGCAGGCGTTGGACCGCGCGTGTGGCCCTCGCGGCGGGCACGGCCGCGCTCCTGGTCCTGGTGGTCTTCGCCGGGCTCGGAAGCCTCGTGCTGATGGGGGTGGGCTGGGCAGGTCTGGTGCTCACGGCGGCCGGTGTCTGGTGGATGCTCACCCACACCGGCTGGATCAGGATGCTGGCCGTGCTGCTGGTGGTCGCCGCACCGCTCGGTGTCCTGATCCTGTACGCGGTCGCCGGGCTGCTGTGGGTCGTGCTGGTCTCGCTCGGCCTGTGGGCGCTGGCCGTCTACGCGGGCAGGTCGGCGCTCGCGGACGACACCTCGCCGAGCATGCCCGAGCGGACCGTGAGCCGGGCCGGGAACCCGTTCCTGATCATGAATCCGCTCTCCGGCGGCGGAAAGGTCGCCAAGTTCCGCCTGGCGGAGCGGGCCAGGGCCATGGGTGCCGAGGTCGTCGTGCTCGATCCGGCCCGGCGTCAGGACGTGGCCGAGCTGGCGCGGCGGGCCGTCCGGGGCGGCGCCGATCTGCTCGGCGTCGCGGGTGGCGACGGTACGCAGGCCCTGGTCGCCGGCGTGGCCGCGGAGCATGACATCCCGTTCGTGGTGATCAGCGCCGGCACCCGCAACCACTTCGCCATGGATCTGGGCCTGGACCGGCAGGATCCCTCCACGTGCCTGGATGCGCTGACCGACGGCGTCGAACTGCGCATCGACCTCGGCTACCTCCACGCGGGAGAGCCCGCGGACCGTGGCGCGGGGCGCGTCTTCATCAACAACGCCTCCTTCGGCGTGTACGCGGAAGTCGTGCAGAGTCCCGCCTACCGCGACGACAAGGCCCGCACCATGCTGGAAATGCTGCCGGACCTTCTGACTCACGCCAGCGGTGCACGGCTGAGCGTGCGTGCCGGTGCGCTGGACATACAGGGCCCGCAGGCCGTACTGGTGAGCAACAACCCCTACGAGAGGGGCGACTCGGCGGGTCTGGGGCGCAGGCTGCGCCTGGACTCCGGCGAGCTGGGGGTGCTGGGCGTCGGCGTCGGCAACGCCGCCGAGGCGACGGAGCTCCTGCTGCGGGGCGGGCAGGGCCGCGGGCTCACCGTGGCCACCGCCCGAGAGGTCGTCGTCGACGCCGACGCCGACGTCATCCCGGTCGGAGTCGACGGCGAGGCCTTGACGTTGCGCACTCCGGTGCGCTGCCGGCTGGAGCCCGGAGCCCTGCGGGTGCGCGTCCCCCGGGACCGGCCCGGCGTTCCGCGCGTCGCACCGCCGATGGACTGGCGCCGCGTACGGCGGCTGGCGCTGACGATGGGGCGGGTCGCGGCGGGTCGCGGTGCCGCTTGATCAGCCGCCGCCGTCGGTCCATTCGGCTCCCGTGTACCGGCGGCGGTAGGCGGCGACGGCGGCCTCCACCGTGGGGAAGAAGTGATCGGGGTCGATGGTGCGAGTGAGCTCGTACCGCTCGATCTTGCGCCGCACGGGGTCCTTCAGCTCGGCGAACACGAGGTGCACGCCGTCCGCGTTGAGCGTCTCGTCGAGGTCCTCCAGGACGTCGGCGGCGGTGGTGTCCACGTCGGTCACCGGCTCCGCCGCGACCACGATCCACCTGGGCCGCGTTTCCGCTTCGGCCAGCCGCCTGATCTCGTCACGGAAGGTCTTGGCGTTGGCGAAGAAGAGCGGGGCGTCGAACCGGTAGATCACCAGGCCCGGCAGCCGCGCGCCCTGCGGGTAGGAGCGGATGTCGTGGTAGCCCTCCAGGCCCGGCACCCGCCCCAGCACGGTGTGGTACGGCCACCAGGCGCGCCGGAAGACGTTGAGGACGGACAGGGCCACGGCGATGGCGATCCCCGGCAGCACACCGAGCAGGGCCACACCGACGAACGCGGCGCAGCACAGCAGGAACTCCGTACGGCTCTGCCGCCACAGCCGTACGGTCCCCGGGACGTCGGCCAGGGACAGCGACGCCGTGATGACCACGGCGGCGAGGGCCGGCTGGGGGAGATCGCGGAACAGGCCCGGAGCCAGTACGAGCATGAGGACGATGAGCGCCGCGCCGACGACCCCGGTGAGCTGGCTCCGGGCCCCCGCACGCTCCGCCACCGCCGTACGGGACCCGCTCGTACTGACGGGGAAGCCCTGGAAGAGACCGGCCGCCAGATTGGCCGCACCGACCCCCGCCATCTCCTGGTTGCCGCGGACCTCCTGCCCCGTACGGGCCGCGAAGGCCGACGCGTTGGAGATCGTGTCGGCCAGGGACACCAGGGCGATGCCCAGCGCCCCGCCGACCAGCAGCGGCAGGTCGTCGAGCCGCACCTCGGGGATCGTGAACGGCGGCAAGCCCTCGGGCAGCTCTCCGACCAGTCCGACGCCGTGCTGCCCCAGGTCGAAGACCGTGGCCGCGGCGATCGCCAGGACCACCATCGCGAGCACCGCGGGAACCTTCGGCAGGAGGCGCTGCAGGACCAGGATCAAGGCGATGCCGCCGCAGCCGACCGCCGCGGCGGCCGGCACCGCCTCCCCGTCGGCAAGGCCCCGTACGAAACCGACGCACTCGCCGATCAGGTTGTCCGCCTCGACCCGGAAGCCCAGCAGCTTGGGGAGCTGACCGATCAGAATGGTCAGCGCCAGGCCGTTCATGTAGCCGATCATCGTCGGTTTGGAGATCAGATCGGCGATGAAGCCGAGCTTCGCCACCGATGCCAGGAGCATGACGGCCGCCACCATGAGCGCGAGCACCGACGCCAGCGCGACGGCCCGGTCCGGGTCCCCGCCGGCGGCCACCAGGGGCAGTACCGTGGCGGCGATCATCGGCCCCAGGGAGGAATCCGGGCCCAGCACCAGGATCCGGGAAGGCCCGCACACCGCGTATCCGAGCAGGCAGAGAACCGTCGTGTACAGGCCGGTGATGGGCGGAAGGCCCGCCAACTCCGCGTACGCCATGCCCTGCGGCACCAGCAGCGTGGTCAGCACGACTCCCGCAACCAGGTCCTTGAGCAGCCATTCCCGTCGGTAGGACGCCACCGCGCGGAACCCGGGCACGGCCCGCGCGCGGGAGAGGAGTCCGCGGCCCTTGCGTCGGGTCACCGGGGCCCGCCGACGGTTCCTCTTGACCGCCGGGCCAGGAGCTTGCCCAGCTCCCACACGAGCAGGAGCGCGAGGGCGGCAAGCACCGCCCAACCGAACTGCCGGGCGTCGATCTCCGCCGTCCCCAGGAGGCGGCGGAAGCCGTCCACCTGGGTCGCCAGCACGGCCAGCACGAGCTGGGCCAGTGCGACCCAGTTCATCTGCTTGCTGTCGAAGGTGGACGTGGTCAGCACCGACTCCGTCTCACTGCGGCACTCGAACGCGGCCACGATCAGACACAGCGCGAAGGCGGTGAACGCGACCGACTGCCCGGTGGCGACGCTGTCGAAGTGGTCCTGACCGAGCGTGATGAGTCCGAGCAGGAGGATCGTGATCGCCAGGCCGCCGAGTCCGACCACCGCCGGGACCGCGCCTTCCGCGCTGCCGACGGACAGGATCGCCTGCGTCACCGTCGGCAGGGTCTCGGGGATGGCGGCGATGGCCGGCGAGACCGCGCCGACGAACAAGGCGTCCCATGCCTGGTCCCGCTGCCGGCCCGGGGCGAACATCGCGATCATGGTCAGGCCCGCGGCGGCGGTGATCCACAGCGTCAGTCGGTCGAGCTCCCTGGTGAGGGGCGGTACTTCCTTCTCGGTGGCCGACAGCATCCCGGAGATCTTGCCGACCTCGGTGCCGACGCCGGTCGCGGTGACGACGAGTACGCCGCTTCCGCGGGTGACCGGGGGACCCCCAGGTTGTGGGACCACGCACGTACGTGCAGTACGAGCCGCGGCCCTCCGCCGTGCGATGCACCGCACCGGACGCCGCAACCCGGCAGACCTTTCCGGCCACAGCACTAGCCGCGCTTCCCGTTCTTCTTCGGCCGCCCGGAGGTGTACGGGTCGGCCTGGGCTCCGGCGGGCGCCTCCTTCTCCAGCGCCCGTCTGGTGACGAGCAG
Organism: Streptomyces sp. NPDC055254; assembly: GCF_053606025.1. Taxonomy (NCBI): domain Bacteria; kingdom Bacillati; phylum Actinomycetota; class Actinomycetes; order Kitasatosporales; family Streptomycetaceae; genus Streptomyces; species Streptomyces sp. NPDC055254. Next base: position 139,624 of record NZ_JBSGQV010000009.1, read on the forward strand.
GTCCTTGCGCCTCTCTTCGCCCACGTCCGGGTACTGGGGATCGATGTCCATCAGGGTGTGCGCGAGGATCGCCGCGGCGGAGATCCGGGCGAACCACTTCCGGTCCGCCGGCACGACGTACCACGGAGCCCACTTCGTACTCGTCGCCGACAGCATCTCGGAGAACGCCTGCTGGTAGTCGTCCCACCGGCGCCGCTCCCGGACGTCGGCGGCGGAGAACTTCCAGTTCTTCTCGGGCAGGTCGATCCGTTTCAGGAAGCGGGCGCGCTGCTCCTCCTTGGACAGGTTCAGGAAGATCTTCACCACTTTGAACCCGTTGTCCGTCAGGTAGCGCTCCCAGTGGTTGATCTGCCGGTAGCGCCGCTCCCACAGGTCCGGCCCGGATGCGCTCTCCGGAAGCTTCTGCCGGACGAGGAGTTCGGGATGGACCCGCACGACGAGGACCTCCTCGTAGTGCGAGCGGTTGAAGATGGCGATCTCGCCGCGCGACGGCAGCCGTTGGGCGTAGCGCCACAGGTAGTCGTGGTCGAGTTCCTCGGCGGAAGGCACCTTGAAGCTGCTCACCCGTACGCCCTGGGGATTGACGCCGCTCATGACGTGGCGGATCGTCCCGTCCTTGCCTCCCGCGTCGAGTGCCTGCAGGCAGAGCAGTACGCCGTACGTGTTCTGGGCGGCCAGCCGCTCCTGGTACTCGGCCAGCAAGGACACCCCGGTCCGCAGCAGCTCGATCCCGTCCCGCTTCTTCAGACGGGCTCTGTAGCGAGGATCGAAGTCCCGGTCCAGGCGTACCTCGGACCCCGGCTCCACCCGCAGGGGCCCGATGAAATCCGCGATGCGTTCGGCTCTCTCGTCCGCCATCACCTATCAGTCCTTCTGTGGTCCGGGGTGAACACGGCGTGGTCCGGCGACCGCCCGGCCTGGGCAGACCGGGCGGTGCGGTGTCATCGGAGTGCCCGGGTCAGCCCCGGGTGTCGATCTCGGCCTCGGCGACGGCGATGGCCACCCCGAGGGCGGCGGTGATGTTGCCCGCTGCCGTCATGACGCGAGCGGTGCCCACGATGGGGGCGATGGCGACCAGCACGTCCTGCAACTGCTCGGCGGTCAGCCCGGCCTGGAGGGCGGGGTCGAGGTGGGCGAGGTAGGAGATCGGCGGAGCGTCCGAGGCGGCGAGGGCCGCGATGCGCGTGAGCAGGAGCATGTCCGGGGCCAGCCCGCACCGCTCGAGCGAGTCGCCCGTCATGGCGACGAGGGTGTCCAGAACGGGGGTGTCGGATGCAGTGGACATGTCGCATGTCCTCCTGGGTCGTGTCGCCTCCCAGTACGGGGAGCGACGTGAGAGCAGCGGAGGCCCGAAAGCCACCCGCGTGCCTTTCCTCAACTTTAGAACCCCTCCTGATCCCGCGCGCGGGGTGCGCGGGATCACCCTCGGTCGCCGGGCGACGACGTCGCCTACCCCTCCAGGGACCGCTGGCAGAGATCCGCGTGCTCGTCGGAGAGCAGAAGGTCCTTGGCTCTGCGCTCCATCAGGATGGGGAGATAGGTACGCACCCGTGCGTACCTGAGCTCCTCGAACGCCGTCTGGACCGAGCTGTGCACCAGCTCCGCGTCCAGTCGAGGGTGCGCCCTCATCAGCCGCTCAACGACGTGGCGGACGGTAAGGGCATCCGCTGCTTCAGCCATCGCGCACCTCAGCTTTGCTCCGGGTATCGCCGTTCCCCAGTTTCACGGAGCGCCGCTCAGCCCGGAAGTCGATCTTCCGCGGTCGGCAGCGGCTTCCGATCGCGGGGCGGAGGCCGGGGCCGTGACGGGGCCGTCACGGGGCCTCGGTCGGGAGGCGGCGGCGTGGCGCATGCGGAATCGTTCTCCTCGCGACTGGGGAAGTGCGGGGCGTACGAAGAGCGTGAGCACAAGCTGTGAACCAGTGGGAGCGCTCCCACTGTGCGGACGCGGCGCAACGACGTCAAGACGCGCGAAGAAACGAAGGCGCGCCCGGAAGGATTTTGGCAACTCCTCTTTCGTGGGCGCTCGGTTGGCGCTACGGTCTGGCCCCAACCAGTGGGAGCGATTCCGTCAGTCGGCGCGCCGTCAGAGCGCGCCCTCGCTGCAAGGAGTCGCTCATGCGACACCCCCCGCGTCTGTCCGCGTTGCTCGGCGGAGCGGTGCTCACTCTGGCGAGCACCGCTCTCGCCGTAGCGGGTACGGCCCCAGGAGCAGCGGCCGCACCCCTGTGCACCGTTCAGTACTCCGTCGTCGGCTCCTGGGCCGGCGGCTTCCAAGGGTCCGTCACCCTCATCAACAACGGTCCGACGTTGCACGGTTGGCGCCTCGGCTTCGACTTCTCCGACGGTCAGGAGATCAGTCAGGGTTGGGGTGCCAAGTGGACCCGGTCCGGACCGAGTGCCACAGCCGTGAACGAGAGCTGGAACGGGACGATCGGCACGGGTGCCGGTGCCACCGTCGGCTTCATCGCCTCCTGGTCGGTCTCCAACAGGGCGCCCACCGCGTTCACGCTCAACGGCACGGCCTGCAGTGCAGCGCCGGGCCCCACCCACCCGACCCCGACCCCGACCCCGACCCCGACACCCACGCCGACATCCCCCGGCCCGACCGGTCCCCCCGGCCCGGTCTCCGGGGCGCCCGAGCTGAGCGTCACCGGCAACCGCCTCACCGACCAGAACGGCGCCACCCGTCGCCTCCTGGGCGTCAACCGGTCCGGGGGCGAGTTCATGTGCGTCCAGGGCCACGGCATCTTCGACGGTCCCGTCGACGACGCCTCGGTGCGCGCCATCGCCGACTGGGAGGCCAACACCGTCCGCATCCCCCTCAACGAGGAGTGCTGGCTCGGGCTCGACAACATCAAACCCGAGTACCGGGGCGGCCATTACGTCGACGCCGTCAAGGGCCTGGTCCACCGGGTCCTCGCCCACGGCATGACCCCGGTCGTCGAACTGCACTGGAGCTACGGCCAGTACACCGGAAACTCGTCCGGGTGTCCGGACGTCCACGCCTCCTGCCAGAAGCCGATGCCCGACGCCCAGTACAGCCCGGCGTTCTGGACCTCGGTGGCGAACACCTTCAAGAACGACCGCCGGGTCGTCTTCGACCTGTTCAACGAGCCGTACCCCGACCGGGCGACCCCCACCGCCGGCCAGGCCTGGTCCTGCTGGCGCGACGGCGGCACCTGCCCGGGGATCGGATACGAGGTCGCCGGCATGCAGGACTTGGTGGACGCGGTCCGTGCGACCGGGGCCCGCAACCTCGTCCTCGTGCCCGGCATCGCGTACTCCAACGACCTGAGCCAGTGGCTGACGCACTCCCCGGTCGACCCGACGGGCAATCTGGCCGCTGCCTGGCACGTCTACAACTTCAACACCTGTTCCAACGAATCATGTTGGCAGTCCACCCTCGCCCCGGTCGCCGCCCGGGTCCCCCTGGTGGCGGGCGAGATCGGTGAGAACACCTGCGGACACGCGTTCATCGACCGCGTCATGAAGTGGTTCGACGACCGCGCCCTCTCGTATCTCGGCTGGACCTGGAACACCTGGAACTGCCACTCCGGGCCGGCCCTGATCACCTCGTACGACGGCACACCCACCGCATTCGGCACCGGGCTGCGCGACCACCTGCGCGCCCTGAACTGAAAGGCACCCCACGAAATGAGCCGCACGATTCCCCGCACGACCAGCCGCACGACCACACGTACGACCACCCGCACCGCGCTCCTGGCGGCCATGAGTCTCGTCACCGCCGCGGGCGCCACCGCCACCGTGTTCGGTACCTCGGCCGGCGCCGCTGCCGCGGGCTGCACGGTCGACTACCGGGTCACCAGCCAGTGGAACTCCGGGTTCGGTGCCAACGTGACCGTCACCAACACCGGCGATCCGGTCGCCACCTGGACCCTTGAGTGGTCCTACGGCGGCGACCAGAAGGTCGTCCAGGGTTGGAACGCCGCCCTGACCCAGTCCGGTGCGGCCGTGACCGCCAAGAACGTCTCCTACAACGGGTCCTTAGCCACGGGCGCTTCGACGTCCTTCGGCTTCAACGGCTCGTACAGCGGGACGAACGCGATCCCGGCGACCTTCAAGCTGAACGGTGTCACCTGCAACGGCACCACCGTGCCGACGGAGCCGCCCACCACTGCGCCGACGACGCCCCCGACGACCCCGCCGCCCTCCGGCAGCAAGGCCGACAACCCGTACGCCGGCGCCAAGGTGTACGTGAACCCCGAGTGGTCGGCCAAGGCCGCCGCCGAGCCCGGTGGCACCAGAGTGTCGAACCAGCCCACCGGCGTCTGGCTGGACCGCACCGCCGCCATCCGGGGCGTGAACGGCGGGATGGGCCTGCGCGCCCACCTGGACGCGGCCCTGGCACAGAAGGGCAGCGGCGAACTCGTGGTGCAACTGGTGATCTACAACCTGCCGGGGCGGGACTGCGCCGCACTCGCCTCCAACGGCGAGCTGGGACCCACCGAGATCGACAAGTACAAGACGCAGTACATCGACCCCATCGCCGCGATCCTCGCCGACCCCAAGTACGCGGGGCTGCGGATCGTCACCACGGTCGAGATCGACTCACTGCCGAACCTGGTCACCAACGTCTCCGGGCGCCCGACGGCCACCCCCAACTGCGATGTGATGAAGAGCAACGGCAACTACGTCAAGGGAGTCGGCTACGCACTGAACAAGCTGGGCTCGATCGCCAACGTCTACAACTACGTGGACGCGGGCCACCACGGCTGGCTCGGCTGGGACGACAACTTCGGCGCCTCCGCGGAGATCTTCAAGCAGGCGGCCACCGCCGAAGGCTCCACGCTCTCCAAGGTGCACGGCTTCATCGCGAACACCGCCAACTACAGCGCCCTCAAGGAGGACCACTTCAGGATCGAGGACTCCGTCAACGGCACCTCCGTGCGCCAGTCGAAATGGGTCGACTGGAACCGGTACACGGACGAGTTGTCGTACGCCCAGGCCATGCGGTCCAAGCTGGTCTCCCTCGGGTTCGACCCGGGCCTCGGCATGCTGATCGACACCTCCCGCAACGGCTGGGGCGGCACGGCCCGGCCCACCGGACCCGGCGCCCTGACCAGCGTCGACACCTACGTCAACGGCGGCCGCTACGACCGGCGGATCCACCTCGGCAACTGGTGCAACCAGGCGGGGGCGGGCCTCGGCGAGAGGCCGCAGGCGGCTCCCGCCGCCGGCATCGACGCGTACGTGTGGATCAAGCCGCCGGGCGAGTCGGACGGGGCGAGCAGGGAGATCCCGAACGACGAGGGCAAGGGCTTCGACCGGATGTGCGACCCGACCTACACCGGCAACGCCCGTAACGGCAACAGCATGTCCGGTTCCCTGCCGAACGCACCCCTGTCCGGCCAGTGGTTCTCGGCCCAGTTCCAGGAGCTCATGAAGAACGCCCACCCGGCGCTGTGACGCAGCGCCCCTGAGCACGCGCGAGCCGTACGGAACCCCCGGGTCCCGTACGGCGAGGGCGACGGGCCCGGGCCGACGCACTGCCGGGTCCCGGCGGCCCGGCGCCCACGCGTCCAGGTGCGGGCGCCCGCGCGCCGACGCGTTCAGGCGTTCCACGGGCGCGCGCGGGAGAGGTCCGGGCGGGGCCGTGTGACGCGCGTCGCACTAATTCCTGCCCGTCCGCGGCAACTCCGCCGGGTGCGGCGGCAACTGAGGGGCGACAGAGCAGTACTACCTCCACCTCCCGTACAAGGAACGCCAACCGATGCCGACTTCTCCCCACCGCCGCTCCTCCGCCCGTCGCCGTCTCGCCCTGGTCACCACGGGACTCGTCACCGCGGCGGGTCTCGGCGTCCTGCCGTTCGCCACGCGCGCGGACGCCGGCGCCGTCGATCTCGCACACGCCACCCTGGCCGCCCAGGACGGTTGGGCGTCGAGCGGCTCCGGCACCACCGGCGGACAGGCCGCGGACGCCAAGCACGACATCACCGTCACCACGCGGGCCGAACTGGTCAAGGCGCTCCGCGCGGGCCCGTCCGGCGCCCCGAGGATCATCCGGGTGAAGGGCCGGATCGACGCCAACACCGACGACCAGGGCCGCCCGTTGACCTGCGCCGACTACGCGAAGGGCACGGGATACACGCTCGCCGCCTACCTCAAGGCCTACGATCCCGCGGTGTGGGGACGGTCCAAGCTGCCGTCCGGCGCGCAGGAGTCCGCGCGGGCGGCGGCGCAGGCCAAGCAGGCCGAGCGGGTGGGCATCACGGTGCCGTCGAACACCACCCTTATCGGCGTGCCCGGCACCGACGCGGGCATCACCGGAGGCAGCCTTCTGGTGCAGAAGGCGGACAACGTCATCATCCGCAACCTGACCTTCGCCGACACCCGCGACTGCTTCCCCCAGTGGGACCCCACGGATGGCTCCGAGGGCAACTGGAACTCCGCGTACGACTCCGTCACCCTGCGGGGGGCGACCCATGTGTGGGCCGACCACAACTCGTTCACCGACAGCCCCCACTTCGACGCCTCGAACCCGCGCCACTTCGGCCGCGAGTACCAGGTCCACGACGGAGCCCTCGACATCACCAACGCCTCCGACCTGGTCACGGTCTCGTACAACCGGTTCGCCGACCACGACAAGACCATGCTCATCGGCAGCAGCGACAAGGACTCCAAACTCCGGGTCACGCTGCACCACAACGTCTTCCAGGGCATCGTGCAGCGCGCCCCGCTGGCCCGGGTCGGGCAGGTCCACCTCTACAACAACCACTTCGACACCACCCCGCGCAACGGCTACACCCACAGCTACAGCGTGAACGCGCGTGCCGGCGTCCAGATCGTGGCGCAGAACAACCACTGGACGCTCTCCTCCGACCGCAAGACGTCGCACCTCCTGTCGGGTGACGGCACGGGTGCCCTCGCGGGCAGCGGGAACATGGTCAACGGCGCGGTCACCGACCTCGTCGCCGCCCACAACGCGGCGAACAAGAAGAAGATCAAGCCCGAGGTCTCGTGGAAGCCCGCCCTCTCCAGGGGCCTGGAGTCCTCCGCCGCGGGCCTGCCCGCGTCACTCGCCCGCAGTGCGGGCGCGGGCGTCCTGAAGTGATCCACCGCCCCGGTGCCCCGGCGGGCGCGCCCGCCCCGCCCGGGCACCGCGGCGACCCGCCGAAGACGCAACGACCCTCCCGCCCGGCGAGGAAGGAGCTGACCGAACGGTTGGTATGCTCACCGCCCCCGTCCCGACCGTCGGGTACGAACAACGGCACCGACTCGGGCAGGAGCACGGACCCAGCACACGGAGACTCCGGTATGGCCCTCGATGACGCGTCCGCGGAGTTCCACGACTTCTTCGAGCGCCACCACGCCGAACTGGCCCGCCTCGCCCACCTGCTCACCGGTGAGGCGGAGACCGCCGACGACCTGGCCGCCGACGCCTTCGTGGCGCTCTGGCACCGCTGGGACCGCGTCCAGCGGGCCGACCACCCGGTGGCCTACGCCCGCGGCGTGGTCACCAACATGGCCCGCGCCCGCATCCGCGCCCTCACCCGCGAACGGCGCCGCGTCCACCTCTTCTGGGCGGCCCTCCCGAGCCGCGCGCAGCACCCCGACGTGGACGCGGTCATGGACGTGCGCCGCGCGCTGGCGCGACTGCCGTTCCGCAAACGCGCGTGCGTCGTGCTGCGCCACGCACTGGACCTGTCGGAGAAGGACACCGCCCTCGCCCTCGGGACATCCGTCGGTACGGTGAAGAGCCAGACCTCCAAGGCCATGGCCGAACTGCAGCGCCTCCTCGGTGTACAGGCCGCCGAAGAACTGACCGGAACGAGGAACTGATGGAGGACCTGAAGCGCCGGCTCCGGGATGCGGCGGCGGCTCACGCACCCGACAGGGACGGGATGCTGGAACGGGTCCGGCACGGCATGTCCCGCACCCCGCGTGCCGACGGACGTGCGGCCCGGCCCCTGTCCTGGCCCCGCGTCACCCTCGTCACCCTCGCCTCGACGGCGGCGCTCGTGGCGGGCGGGTACACGATCGCCGCGGTCGTCCCCACGGACAACCCCGGCCGGGACGCCGCCGCGAACCCCGCGGTACCGGCGCCCCCGTCCGCGGCGGACGGGGACCCCACCCCGTCCACCCCGCCCGAACCACCGCGCACCCAGGACGGCCCGCTCCGCTCCGACGGCGCCGTGGACCCCCACAGCAACGCCTACTGGTCCCAGAGCAACATCACCCTCCACACGGGTGCGCCCTTGGACGCGCTCACACTGGAGGTCCAGGTCGCCCAGACGGGCGGCGTGGCGTCCACCGGCGCCTGGCGGACCCTGCCCGAGGGCGACTTCACGCTGACCACCACCGACGAGGGCGGCACCCTCGCCTACCGGTGGACCCTCAGGCCGGGCCGAACCGTGCCCCCGGGACAGCACGTCTTCGCCGTCCAGTACAACCACGCCCCGGGCTCGCGAACCATCACCGGCGACACCTACGCCGCGACGGCCACCACGACGACGGGACAGCGGCACACCGTCACCGGAAGATTCCGCTAGGGGGTCCAGTCACCCAGCCAGTCCGAGACCTCCTGGGACGCGGCCCGGAGGTCGGTCAGGTGCGGCCGGTCGGTGCTCTTCGGGCCGGCACCCGGACCGACGTTCATGTACTCGGCGAAGCGGTCGTCCTTCCAGGAGAAGCCGCCCATGTCGCTCCAGGGAGTCGGCTTGATCGCATCGCTGAGGGTGGAGTTGCGGACGGTGGCCTGAGGGTCGACGGTCTTGTCGCCGCCGGGGTGCCAGTTCCGGCCGAGATCGAAGGAGGACGCGGCCACGTCGCCGTTGACCGTGGAGCGGTTGATCAGGATGCCCTTGCGGCCCGCCGGGGTGCTCGGGGCGGTGATGTATCCGGCCGAGGTGCCGTTCCACCGCTTCTTGAGGGTGATGACCGACTGGTCGATCACCGCGGTGGCACGGCCGAAGACGAAGTCGACGTTGCCGACGATGTAGGAGTTGGTGACGTAGACGCGGCCGGGCGTGTCCTTCGCCGCGGTCTCCAGCTCCAGGGTGTCCTGGTCGCCTGTGACGATGACGCTGTCGAGCACGATCTTGTCGGCGGTCGTGAGCAGGGCGACCGCCTGGTGGCCCTCCAGTGACTGGTGCGCGGCCTCGTCGAAGTCGTTGGAGACCGTGAGGTTGCGGAGCCGGGATTCGTCCGACCGAAGGGCCACCGTGGCGCTGCCCGGAGTGCCGTACGTACCCGAACCGTCCGGCTTCCGCATGCCGGCCGCGTTGCCGTACACGATCACCGTGTCCTTGCGGCTCGCGCCCGAACCCTGGATGGTGACGTGCGGCTTGTCCGCCGGAACGTTCACCGTCTCACGGTACGTACCCGGCCCGACCGAGACGACCACGCGGGAGCGGTTGCCGGCGGGTACGGCGTCCACCGCCGCCTGGACCGTCCGGTACTGGCCGGTGCCGTCCTGGGCGACGGTGAGGGTCCGGGCGGCGGCAGGGGTGGTGGAGGCTCCCGTGCCCAGGGAACTCCTCGGGCCGGCTCCGGACTTCACCAGTGCCGGGACCTCGGCGGCTGCGTCCGGGGTGTACGCGTAGTACGCCTTCGGGTCGAAGGCCGTACCGCCGCCGCTCTCGTTGCGCCCGCTCGTGCCGGAGAAGACGTTGCCGCGCTGGACGAGAGTGGCAGTGGCGTCCCTGATCACGGGGTTGCCCATGCCCTGGAAGTAGGAGTTCTCCAGCAGCATCCGCGTCCTGCCGCGCGCGTAGTTGCCGTAGGAGGAGGTGATGGACGTGCCCGGGGTGTCCTCCATGAAGTTGTTGTAGAGGTGTGCGTGCGCGGCGTTGTCCGTGGACGGGTTGCGCTGCTCGGTCTCGCGGAGCCAGTTGTGGTGGATCGTGATGTCGGTGACGAGGTTCTCGGTCCACCCGATGCCGAAGGCCTTGTTGGCGTTGCTCAACCTGTTCCAGGACACCGTCACGTAGGTGCTGTCCTTGCGGACGTCGATCAGTCCGTCCGCGGTGTGCCGCAGATCGTTGTGGTCGATCCACACATGGTGGGCGCCGTCCATCTGGATGGCGTCGAAGTCGTGCTCCTTGTCGTTCCACACGCCCTGGTACGAGTCCCTGATCGTCAGGTTCCGGATGATCACGTTGTGAACCCCCTGGCCGAGGAAGAAGCCGCCCCCGACGATGTGCCCCTGAGTGCCGGAGCCGATGATCGTCTTGTCCGAGGCGACCTTGATCTCCTTGCCGACGGGGGCCACGTCGATCGTGCCGGCGACGACGATCACGTACGGCTCCGGAGCGGTGGCGTACTTCTCCAGATCGGCGAGCGTCCTGACGGTGACGGTGCGGCCGCCCCGGCCTCCGTACGTACCGTTCTGTCCGAGCGCGTCGACCGAGGCGAACCCGTCGGCGGCAGCAAGTGCCCAAGCCGAAGGCTGCGCCGCCGAGGCTCTCTCGCCCAGCCCGAACACGGACCCGGAGGCGATGACGCCGGAAGCGGCCAGCGCCAGCGGCACCCCGATGGCCAGGACCCGTCGGGGTCTGCGATGACGGGCGGTGCGGTGGGTCGAACTCATGGGCGGTTCCGTTCCGTGGAGAGGGAGGATCGGTATGGGGTTGCCGCCGGGGCCGAATCGGTTGCCGCGCTCATCGAGAAATCCGCAACGAACGGCCTCGCCGCCCGGTCCTTCCCGCGTGGCGCTCCACGCGAAGGGAGCTGAGAATGAGGTGTCCGGATGACATCCACACGTCGTTGCCCGGGGCTCGACCGCACAGCCGTAGGGGCGCAGACCAACAGGAGACGGGCCATGCAGAACCCGATGCTCAACCTGGCAGAGGACTACGACTTCCCCCTGCTCAACATGTTCTGGACCATGATGCTCTGCTTCCTCTGGGTGCTCTGGTTCATGCTGCTGTTCCGCGTCATCGGCGACATCTTCCGGGACGACGAGATGAACGGCTGGGGCAAGGCATTCTGGACCTTCTTCGTCATCGTGCTGCCCTACCTGGGCGTATTCGTCTATCTGATCGTCCGGGGACGCGGGATGGGCGAACGCGAGCTGCGGCGGGCTCAACGGCAGGAGGAGATCTTCCGCTCCTACGTACGCGAGAGCGCCGGCACCACCAACCAAGCCGAAGCGCTGTCGCAGCTCGCCGAGCTCAAGAACCGCGGCGAGCTCACGGCAACCGAGTACGAGCAGGCCAAGGCCAAGGTCCTCACCTCCTGAGAGCGGACTGCACCCCCGCGCTGCCCCCGGCAGTCGCCGTCCTTCGTGGAGGACCGATGCGCCCCTACCCGCCGGTCGCCGAGCACGGTCCGATCGGGGACCTGCAGACCTGTGCCCTCGTCTCGTCCGAGGGCGTACTCATCTGGTTCTGCTCGCCCCGCTTCGACTCGCCCGGCATCTTGGCCGGCCTGCGCGACCACGGTCGCGGCGGCTACTTCGTCCTCGTCACGCGTTTCCTCACCCCCGAAGGTGTCGGCGAGGTGGTCGACTTCATGCCCGTCCGCGATCCGCACACCGCCACCGACCGGCATCAAGTGGTGCGGGTCATGCGCGGTGTGCGCGGGACGGCACGCTTCGACCTGCCTCATGTGCTGGGCCGCCCTCGACCGCGGCATCCGCCAGGCCACCGCCACCGCCACCGCCCGCCCGGCCGACCTGGCCGGCTGGACCGCCGCACGGGACGCCATCCTCGACCAGGTCATGACCCTCGGCTGGAGCGAGGAGCTCTACGCCGAAGGGATCGGCCGCACCGGCGAACAACTCGGCAACTTCCCCCAGGCCTTCACCCACCTCGCCCTCATCACCGCCCTTGCTCTCGACAGCGAACTCGACCAGGCCGCGGGCGCCGCCCAGTGCCCGCTGTCCGAGCGGCACGGCGCGGGGGCGGTGTGCGCTGCCATGGTGCTTGACCTGCTCCTCATCGGCTTGGCCGTCACGCTGTTCCCGCTGCCCGTCATGGCCTTCGTGCTGGTGGTGTCCGCGCCCCGAGGGGTCAGGAAGGGCCTGGCGTTCATCCTTGCCTGGCTGGCGTGTCTCGTCGTCGTGATGGCCATCGTCCTCCTGCTCACCGGCGGGCAGCCGCCCCCGCCCCGCTCACCCCCGTCGATCGCGGCCCTCGTGGCCACGCTGGTGTTCGGTGTCGGCCTGGTCGTGTACAGCGAGCACCGGCGCCGCCGCGCTCGCCGCAGGGCCACGGCCCCCGAGTCCTGCGGACCGGAGCGGACCACGTCGTCCGGCTCGTCCATGACCTCCCGGATGGACGACGCCACCGGATGGTCCGCGGCGGCCCTCGCCGTGCTCCTCCAGCCCTGGGGGATGGTCGGCGCCGCGGCCGCCACCGTGGTCCAGGCCGACCTCTCGCACATCGAGTCCTTCCTGGCCCTCATGGCCTTCTGCGTCCTGGCCACCTCCACCCTGCTGGCCATGGAGCTGTACATGGTGTTCTCGCCCGACAGAGCCCAACGCGCCCTGCTGGCCCTGCGCGGATGGCTGGAACGCCACAAGGACCCGGCGATCGTCATCACTTGCCTACTCCTGGGACTGTGGCTCGTCGGCAGGAGCCTCTACCAGCTCACCGGCTGACCCCGGCGCGGTACGCCGTCACCGGTGCGTGCAGGTGCGGGGGCCCACGCCGAATGCTGCAATGAGAACAGGGCTGTGTCCGGCCCTCCACACGAAGGAGCGCTCATGAGCGAGGACATCGAAGACATGGGCCCCGTCGACTACTTGGTCGTCGAGTTCCCCGGGAGCCGTATGACGGGCGAGGCATTCCCGCTGCTGATCGATCTGGTGGACCAGGGCATCATCCACATCCTCGACCTCCGCTTCGTACAGAAGGACGTCGACGGCACCGTCACCGCCCTGGAGCTGACCGGTCTCGACGACGAAGCGAGCTCCTTCGGCCTGTCCGTGTTCGAAGGCGCTTCGTCCGAACTGCTCGGCCAGGACGACCTCGACGAAGCGGGCAACGCCCTCCAGCCCGGCAACGCGGCCGCGATCCTCGTCTACGAGAACCGGTGGGCCGCCCCCTTCGCCCGGGCCCTGCGCCGCGCCGGGGCGCAGATGGTCGCGAGCGGCCGCATCCCCGTGCAGGCCATTCTGGCTTCGCTCGACGCGGAAGAGGCTGCGGAAGAAGCGGCCGAAACACCTTCCGACCACGGCCGGCCGCCCCAGTAGGCCGGTTCGCCCCCCGTCACCTCGTCCGCCCTCGTCCGCCGAGGTCACAGCCGCCCCACACCGTCGCCCACGAGCGGAGGAGCTCTCTCCGCTCGGGGGGGAACCGGGTTTTAGGGCGCGCTCCCAGGGTGGACCGGCACCCGATGTTCGCGGCGGGGGCGCGCGACGTGCAATTGTTAACAGCCGACGGAT
>NZ_JBSGQV010000009.1:152983-213562 GCF_053606025.1 Streptomyces sp. NPDC055254
GGCCGAGACCGACGTCCGGTGCGCGGCACGGGCCCGGGACAAACCCCCACCCCCCAGCCCCCCTACCCCACACCCCCGCCACCCCCCAGCCCCCCCCCACCCCGCCCCCCCCGTGCGGTCGAGCTCTCTCCGCTCGTGGGCGACGGTGATGAATCGGCCGGCACCGCGATGGATCGGCACCGCGATGGACCGGCCGGCACCGGACGAAGTCAAGTGCTGAGCAGCCTGCTCTTCTGCTCGGCGAACTCCGCCTCGGTCAGGATTCCCTGCTCCTTCAACGCTCCGAGTTCCTTGAGTTGATCGATCCGGCTGCTCATTTCGTCCACCATCGGCGGAGCAGCCGCGGGGGCGGGCGCCGAGTACGGCTGCGGGGGTTGGGCGTACTGCTGCTCCTGGACCTGGTTGCCCTGTTCGGTCCAGCGGCCCGCCTGGCGTCGCGAAACGCGGTTGGAGACCGCCGTCGCCGTACCGGCGACCACGGCGGTGCGTGCTACCCCTCGAAGAAGACCAGGCACGTCATTCTCCTCTGCTGATGTCGGCCGGCCCGACAACCCGTTCGCCGGGCCCTGCACTGCCTTCCAGCATGGCACCTGCCGCCGGGGGCCGCCGTGCCACCACTCGGGGGGTGTACCGCGCGGCGTTCACGCCGGAGGCATCGACGCGATCCGGCGGGTGGCGGAGCGCAGGGCGAACGCCATGACCACTTCGAAGACGCCGAGCAGGACGAGCCACAGTCCCAGCAGCCGTGTCAGGGCGACCGCGGAGTTCACCGGGAAGCAGAGGACCACGATGCCGGCGACGGTGCCGAGGGCCCCCAGGGCGAAGAGGAGGCCGCGGTGCACGAGCGCGCGGTCGGCGATCGCGACGTACGCCGTGAGTACGCCGGTCAGCAGCCAGAACACCCCGACGATCAGGGACAGCGCGCCGATCGTCTGCATCGGATGCCGAAGCACGAGGACGCCCGCCAGGAAGGCCAGCATGGCGATCAGGACCCCCGCCAGCCGGCTGCCGCCCCCGTCACTGCTGTGCGAGAAGGCCGTGACGAAACGGAAGCCGCCGGCCACCAGGAGCTGGAGCCCGATGATGACGGCCAGGACGTGCAGCGTCTCGTCGGGCCATACGAGGATCAGGATGCCCGGGATCAGTGTCGCCAGGGCGAAGCCGAGCGCCCAGTGCCACGAGCCTCCGAGCCGCTTGAGGAAGTCCTCCGGATCGCTCTGCGTGTGCTGCGGTACCGCGTCGGGGGATACGGACATCATGCCTCCCGGGCCGACCGGAGAGCCCCGTAGGGACCTCGAGGCCGTCGGATGTGCCTTGTCTGCCAGGCCTCATTTTAGGTCGTCGCGGTACGGCTCGCCCGGTCCGGGCGGGTGAGCCGACGCCCCCCGGCCCCGCGTCCGGCCGCGGGAGGCTCAGGGACACCTCGCACTCGGGTCGTCGTGGACGAGGGCGCAGACCATCTGCGCGCCGCGCCGGCGGTCCGGGTAGGTCCTGAGCAGTTCGGCCTCGAAGTCGTTCCACTGGCGTGCGATCTCGGCGGTTGCTCCGTCGACGGCGCGGTTGAAGTTGTCGCCTGTTTTCGAGCGGGGGGACGCGGCGGTGTCCTTGTTCAGGGCGCGGTCGTGCGTGACGCGACCCGCGCAGTCCTCGGACCTGAACCCGGTGGAATCGAAGTCGGGGTAGCAGCCGGTCGTGAGGTCCGCGGGTACGCGTGCGCGTGCGTCCCGGGACCAGTCGGCGTCCGTCATGGTGCTGTAGCGGCGGACGTCGAGGAAGGGGGCGACGTCGGTACGGGCCAGTCCCGGAGGGTTGTCGAGGCCGACGGGACCGGGGGCGGCCCGGTCGGACCAGTTCGAGTGCGCGTAGAAGTCCTGGATCTGGTGCCAGCCCCGACCGAGCTGCTCCAGGACCTCGCACTTGGCACGGTCGGCGGTCTCCTTCCAGGCGCAGTGGGAGGACAGGTCGCTCTGGTCGGTGCGGATCCCGCCGCGCTCGTCGACGAGGCCGTCCGCCGCCCGGACCGCGTCGCGGAAGCGGGCGACGGCGGTACGGATGCAGGCGAGGAGCTCGGTGGTGGCCTCGTCCCGGCTGCGGGGATAGTCCCGGACGTACCGCGGCGCGAGGAAGTCGGCGTTGTCGCAGTGCAGGGGGCCGATGGCGAAGTATCCGCCGCGGTCATTGGCATTGATCGCGCCGTCGCGCGCATCGGCCATCTCGGACAGCGTGGCCGGCTCCCAGGGCAGGGCCGCGCGAGTGATGCTCTCGTGGTTTCCCCCGCTGAAGGCAGCGGCGGGGGAGGGCGGTACGGCTGCCAGGGCGAGCACGACGGCAGCCGCGAAGGTCGTTCGCGCAGAGCTGGGCAGCGCGCGCTGGGACATGCGACGCTCCGGTCGTACGAGGGGTGCGGAGCCGGGGGACCCGGGCGGCCCGGTGGGAGTCGTGGTTCCGCCGGAGACGGACGTCTGCCGGCAAGCCTAACGAACGAAGGGTGCGGACGCCCGACCCCTCGGTCTGCTTCCCACCCGCCTCGCCCGCGGAGCGGGGTCCCGTACGTTCCTGACCGGCGCGGCGACGGATCCCGACCGGTCCGCACCCGCGCCCCCATGCGCGACACCCGGCGAGGTCCTAGGGTTGAAGCGAAGGCGTACCAGCGATCATGGACATCTTCTGCGGTCGTCCCGGCACCCCCCGGTCGGGCGGAGGCCGCTTCGAAGTCCGAGGCGGTGGCGGAGGCGATCCGGCGCACGGAGCCGGGCGCCGCTCCCGTCCTCGGGAACCGCACATCCGGGCAGGAGTGTGATGATGGCCCAGACCTCGGCCACTGCGATGCGCGCGGTGCCCCACAGCAGCCCTGAGGAACGCGCGGCCCGCGGCAGGGACGCCCGGCGCCGCTCGCCGCGGTCGCAGCACGCCGTGTACCGGCCGCCCGCGGACCGGCCCGATCCTCTGGCGATCCTGGACGAGCAGTCCTCGGTGCGAGTGCCCGAACTGGTCCCGATCCGGTACACCAGGATGTCCGAGTCTCCCTTCCGGTTCTACCGGGGAGCAGCCGCGATCATGGCGTCCGACCTGGCCGGTACCCCGGACTCGGGGATCACGGCCCAGCTGTGCGGGGACGCGCACCTGCTGAACTTCCGGCTCCTGGCCTCTCCGGAGCGCCGGCTGATGTTCGACATCAACGACTTCGACGAGACGTTGCCCGGTCCCTGGGAGTGGGACGTCAAACGGTTGTCGGCGAGCCTCGTCATCGCCGGTCGGGCGAACGGTTTCGACGACGCCGAGCGCGCACGCATCGTGGGCTCCGGCGTGCGCTCGTACCGCGAGGCCATGCGGGGTTTCGCCGGTATGGGCAACCTCGACGTCTGGTACGCGAAGATCGACGCGGAGCGTCTGGAGACCCTGACCGCCGGTCACCTCGACGCGAGCGGACGCAAGAAACTGGCCGGTGCGCTGGCCAAGGCCCGTACGCGTGACGCCCTCCAGGTCTTCGAGAAGCTCACGGAACGGGTCGAGGGCCGGACGAGGATCGTGGCGGACCCCCCGCTTCTGGTGCCGGTCGCCGACATCCTGCCGGACCTCCAGCGCGATGCGCTGGAAGACCGGTTCCGCGGGCTGCTCGATCGCTACGGCCAGACGATGGCGAGCGACCGGCGGGCGCTCCTGCGGGACTACCGGCTGGTGGACATGGCCCGCAAAGTGGTGGGTGTCGGCAGCGTCGGTACCCGCTGCTGGATCCTGCTCCTGCTCGGCCGCGACGACCGGGACCCGCTCTTCCTCCAGGCCAAGGAGGCCGACACCTCCGTGCTCGCCGCCCACGTCGGCGCGAGCGAATACCGCAACCAGGGGGAGCGCGTGGTCTCGGGACAGCGGCTGATGCAGGCGGCCAGCGACATCTTCCTCGGCTGGGAGAGGCTGGAGGGGATCGACGGCCGGCAGCGCGACTTCTACATCCGCCAGCTGCGCGACTGGAAGGGGATCGCCATGCCGGAGACGATGTCGCCCGAGCAGTTGAAGATATTCGGCGATCTCTGCGGCATCACCCTGGCGCGTGCGCACGCGCGGTCGGGCGACCGGATCGCGATCGCCGCCTACCTGGGCCGCGGTGACACCTTCGACCGGGCCCTGGTGGCCTTCGCCGAAGCCTATGCCGACCAGAACGAACGAGACCACCACGCTCTGGTCGACGCCGTACGCGCGGGCCGGCTGCCCGCTCAAGAACCGGCACCGGCCTGACCGCGTGCCGGGCGACTCTTGAGCGTTCCCGTCCCGTCCGACCTCGGCGAGCAGGCCGGAACGGGTCCGAGCCGCTCAGAGGGTGCCGGTCTGCGTGCAGACGTGGGGCCCACGCGCGGAGGCCGCGGGCGGCGCTTGTGGAAGCGGGGCGCACTCTTTCGGGGGCTGCGTAGGGCGAAGGTTCGGATACACCAGCCGTCTCATTCCACGGCGCCGCGCCGGTCCTCTCGCCGAGGATGGGTGCTGTCATGACGGCCTGCTCCTTCCTGTTCCCCTCACCACTCCCTCCTCCTTCCGCTGCGGCGTCCTCGATCGCCGCCCGTGGCTGTCTGACGCTTCGACAGCCGTGAGGCCGTAGACGCGCAGATCCCGACCCCGCTTCGCCATCGAGCGGACTCGGCTGGAGGGCCCCCTCCCGGCTCGCCTACGACGCCGAGTCGTGCCTGTGCGGCCGTTGTCCTCGGCCTGACGCCGACCACCCGTCATGGGGGTGGCGGATCCGTCACGGCCCCGTGCGTTACCCGAGCAGCAGGAGCCCATGTGACCATCCAACGCATCGACGTGATCCACCCGGCCGACATGAGTCCGACAGACGTCGCAGTGTGGGGCGAGTTGCGGGCCGGGACGGCACCTGTGGCCAATCCCTTCATGAGCCCGGAGTTCTGCCAGGCGGTCGGCCGTGTCCGGCCGGGTGCCAGGGTCGCGGTGGTGCGCGAGGACGGCGAGCCCGCCGGCTTCTTCCCCTTCGAGCGCGGTCGTTGGGGCCGCGGCCGCGCGATCGGCCTGGGCGTCTCCGACTGCCAGGGCGCTGTCCTGCGCCCCGGCCTCCACCTGGATCCGCACGAGCTGCTGCGGGCCAGCTCCCTGGCCGTGTGGGAGTACAACCACCTGGAAAGCGGCCAGGACCTGTTCCTCCCCTTCGCGACGGGGCGGTTCGCCTCGCCCGTCCTCGACCTCACCGGCGGCTACGCCCACTACCAGGACCTGCTTCGCACTCGCTCCCGCACGTTCCTGAAATCGACACTGGCACAGGACCGCCGTCTCGGGCGCCAGGTCGGACCGCTGAAGTTCGTTTTCGACGAACGGAGTCCGGCGGCCTTGCGGACGCTGATGGCGTGGAAATCCGCCCAGTACCGCCGGACGGGCCGACGCGACCGGTTCGCCCAGGACTGGATCCTCAACCTGGTACGCATCCTCGCCGACACCACCGCGCCCGACTGCTCGGGCGTGCTGTCGGTGCTCTACGCGGGCGACCGGCCTGTGTCCGCGCACTTCGGGCTGCGCTCGCGCACCGTCCTGTCGTGCTGGTTCCCCGCGTACGACCGGAACTTCGCCAAGTTCTCACCCGGGCTCGTTCTCCACCTCCGCATGATCGAGGCGGCCGCCGCCGCAGGCATCGACATGCTCGACTTCGGCAGGGGTGACGCCGCCTACAAGGATTCCCTCAAGACACGGGAGCTGATGGTGCACGAAGGCGCCCTTCTGCGGCCGAGGCCCGGTGCGGCGGTCCACTGGCTCAGCCGCGAGCCGTCGCGTGCCGTCCGCCGCTTCGTGCGGGAGCGGCCGCAGCTCAAGGCCGCGGCCGTGCACACCCTGGAGACCATCGGCAAGATGCGTGACCGCCGCACCTGAGCCGCACCCGCCGGCACCGGCACTGGCACCGGCCGCCAGGGCGGTCCCGGTCCTGCCGGTGGCCGGCCGCCGCGTCCCGTCACGAGGTGGCGCGGTCCGCCCCCCGGTGCCCCACGGGGACGCCCAGCCGGTCGGCCAGGGCGGTGAGGGTCGCTCCCAGGGGGAGCGCGACCCGGGTGACGGCGTGCCGGTCGCCGCGGGTCGGGTCCCGGTTGACGATCAACACGGGCTTCCCCGCCAGCGCCGCCTGGCGGACGAACCGGAGCCCGGACATCACCGTCAGCGAGGAGCCCAGGACCAGCAGCGAGGTCGCCGCGCCGACCAGTTCGCGGCAGTGCTCGACCCGCCGCGGCGGAACGGCCTCGCCGAAGAACACCACGTCCGGTTTGAGGATGCCGCCGCACTCCGCGCAGGGCACGGGGGAGAAGTCCCCGACCTGTTCGTCGGTGAGGTCGGCGTCACCGTCCGGGTTCAGCGCGGCGGGCACCGGATCGAAGCCCGGGTTGGCTGCCTCCAGCCGCAGGGCGAGTTCACGGCGCGAGCCGAGAGCGCCGCAGGAGAGGCAGACGACCCGGTCCAGGCTCCCGTGCAGTTCCACCACGGCCTCGCTGCCGGCGGCCTGGTGCAGTCCGTCGACGTTCTGGGTGATCACACCCGAGAGCAGACCGTGCCGCCCGAACGCCGCCACGGCCCGGTGGCCGGCGTTGGGCCCGGCACGATCGAACGCGCGCCGGCCCAGGTGACTGCGCGCCCAGTACCGGCGCCGGGCCTGCGCGCTGGCGGTGAACTCCTGGTAGGTCATCGGGGTGTGCCGGCGCAGGCTCCCGCGCTCACCCCGGTAGTCCGGAATGCCCGACTCCGTGGACAGGCCCGCCCCGCTGAGCACCAGCACACCGCCGGCCGCCAGTGCGTCTGCGACCGGCTCCGGATCCGTGGTACCGGGCGGTACGTCCTCGGTGGGGGTCCAGCTCAGAGTGGGGCGCATGCGCATGCCGCCAGCGTACGGAACGGGCCCCGTCCCCGCACGGGGGCGCCTTTCCCACCCGGACGGATGCACGCCCTCGGTCCCGGGCCCGGCCCACCTGTGGCCCGGGAGCGCGCGGCGCGCGGCCGACCGGGCGTTCCGGCGGCGTTCCGGCGAGACGGCTCAGCGCGGCCATGCCGAGGCTGTCCTGGGCGTCGCATCCGCCCGAGGGCGACTCGACGTGCGGGGCCCGCCCGACCTCGTCGCCCCCAGCGCCGGAAGAGGGGTGTCTCGCCCGGCTCAGAGGGCACCGCAGTCAGAAATCACGAAATACATTTCACGTATTCCTTGACGGGTGTGCGTCCGGCACGCCATGCTCTGGGTCACGCGGTCACACAGGCAGCGGTGTCGAGGGGAGTCCTCGGTCACGAAAGTCGAGTCCCGGGGAGCTGAGATGGAAACCCTCACCACGCGATCCGCAGCCGGTACGGCTGAGGCCGTGCCGGAGACGGCCATGCCCGAGACGGCCGCGGCCGGCTCGGAGCTGCTTCCCCGTATCCCCGACGCCCGCGAGGTCGCGCCCGCAGACGCCCGGGCCCTCTCCAAGGTCTTCTTCGAGCGGCTGCGCACCCTGGAGGAGGGCACCCGGGAGCGCCAGTACGTACGCAACACCTTGATCGAGATGAACCTGTCGCTGGTCCAGTTCGCGGTGCGACGCTTCCGCGACCGCACCGACGGTACGGAGATCGAAGACATCATCCAGGTCGGCACGATCGGTCTCATCAAGGCCATCGACCGCTTCGACCCGACCCTCGGCAACGAGTTCACCACGCTGGCCCTCCCCTACATCACCGGGGAGATCAAGCGGCACTTCCGCGACACCACCTGGGCCGTCCACGTTCCGCGACGCCTCCAGGAGCTGCGCATCGCACTGGCCCGGGGCAAGGAAGACCTCAGCACCGTGCTCGACCGTACGCCGACGGTCCGGGAGCTGGCGGAACACCTCGGGCTCAGTGACGAAGAGGTGATCGAGGGCTTGGTCGCCGCGAACGGCCACTCCAGCCAGTCCCTCGACAACGAGCAGGACGAATCCTCGGAGACCGCTCCTCGCCCCCTGGCCGAGATGCTCGGCGACGAGGACCCGGCCATGGGCCTCTTCGAGGACATCCACACCCTCGCCCCGCTGCTGGAACGGCTCGAAGGACGCGATCGGCTCATCCTGCAGATGCGCTTCGGCCAGGAGATGACGCAGGCGGAGATCGGTGCCCGGCTGGGCATCTCCCAGATGCAGGTCTCCCGGCTCCTCTCGCGCACCCTCGCCCGACTCCGTGAGGGCATGCTCGCCTCCTGATCCCGCTCGCGCCGGCAGCTTCCGACGTGCACGGCCGCCCCGGCCCCGCCCTGCGGCGGGGCCGGGGCGGCGCGACGGTGGATTTCCACAGGTCGTAGAGTGCGGAGGCGTGCGGAGGGCGGTGTGGTCGGATGCAGGACGAGGTGTGCGCGGATGAGGCGGCAGAGGGGCCGGAGCGGCTCGCGGGCGCGGTAACGGCCTCAGTCGTGTTCGAGGGCTGGGAGAAGATCGCCGATGCCCGGCACCTGGCCCGGTCGTTCCTCGCCGATGTGCGGGTGCTCCAGAACGGGCTGCCGGTTTCCCCTCGGGTCCTGGACCTGGTGGAGCTGGTGGTCAGCGAGCTGGCGACCAACGCCCGCAAGTACGCGCCCGGGCCTGCTCGGCTGACACTCGACGTGCGGGACGAGTGCGTCGAAGTGAGCGTCTGGGACAGCAACCCGACCCTGCCGACGATCATGCCGCCGGACCCGTTTCGGGTGGCGCAGCACGGCTTGGAGATCGTCGCGGCCGCGGCAACCAGCCTTCGGATCCGCCCCGAGTCCGTAGGCAAGCGGATCACGGCGAGCGTGATGCTGGACACCGACTGAGGGGTCTCCCTCGCGGTCCACACCTGCGCGCCCCATCGGCGGCATGGAAAATCGGGACTTGGTTTAGCCTTTGCGGGTGACGCTCGAGGTTCGAGTGCGGCCTGGTCAGGAGAGATGGGGCAGGGATGGTCAAGCCGGCGGACGCCGTACCGAGCGAGAAGGCTTCGGGGGCGGTGGGTGAGCAGCAGCTTCGTCAGCTCTTGGCCGGGCTGACGTCCGTGCGCGACGGTGATTTCGGCACCCGTCTGCCCGATGAGACCGACGGGCTGCTGGGGGAGATCGCCACCGTCTTCAACGGAATGGTCGACCAGCTCTCCCTCTTCACCTCGGAGGTGACCCGTGTCGCCCGCGAGGTCGGTACCGAGGGCACCCTGGGAGGGCAGGCCGTCGTCCCGGGCGTGTCGGGGACGTGGGCCGACCTGACGGACTCGGTCAACGCGATGGCGGGCAACCTCACCACCCAGGTCCGGGACATCGCGCAGGTGGCCACCGCCGTCGCGCGCGGCGACCTCTCGCAGAAGATCGACGTGGCGGCCCGGGGCGAGATCCTGGAGCTGAAGGACACCGTCAACACGATGGTCGACCAGCTGTCGTCCTTCGCGGACGAGGTCACCCGTGTGGCCCGCGAGGTCGGCAGCGAGGGCCGGCTCGGCGGCCAGGCCGAAGTGCCGGGCGTGGCCGGTGTATGGCGGGACCTCACCGATTCCGTGAACTTCATGGCCGGCAACCTGACCGACCAGGTCCGCAACATCGCCCAGGTGACCACGGCGGTGGCCAAGGGCGACCTGTCGCAAAAGATCGCCGTGGACGCCCGGGGCGAGATCCTGGAGCTCAAGAACACCATCAACACGATGGTCGACCAGCTGTCCGCGTTCGCGGACGAGGTCACGCGCATGGCCCGGGAAGTGGGTACCGACGGCCGCCTCGGCGGGCAGGCTGACGTGAAGGGCGTCTCGGGCACCTGGCGCGACCTCACCGACTCGGTGAACTTCATGGCCGGGAACCTCACCGCGCAGGTCCGGTCGATCGCCGAGGTCGCGACCGCTGTGGCGCAGGGCGACCTCTCGCAGAAGATCCGGGTCGACGCCCGGGGCGAGATCCTGGAGCTCAAGACGACCATCAACACGATGGTCGACCAGCTGTCCGCGTTCGCGGACGAGGTCACGCGCGTGGCCCGCGAGGTCGGCACCGACGGCCGGCTCGGCGGGCAGGCTGACGTCAAGGGCGTCTCGGGCACCTGGCGCGACCTCACCGACTCGGTGAACTTCATGGCCGACAACCTGACGGCCCAGGTCCGCTCCATCGCGGAGGTCACCACGGCCGTGGCGCAGGGCGACCTGTCGCAGAAGATCCGGGTGGACGCGCGCGGGGAGATCCTGGAGCTCAAGGAGACCATCAACACGATGGTCGACCAGTTGTCCGCGTTCGCGGACGAGGTGACGCGGGTGGCCCGTGAGGTGGGCACCGAGGGCAACCTGGGCGGTCAGGCGACGGTCCGGGGGGTCTCCGGGACCTGGAAGGACCTCACCGACAACGTCAATGTGATGGCCTCGAACCTGACCGGTCAGGTGCGCTCCATCGCCCAGGTGGCCACCGCTGTGGCGCGCGGTGACCTGTCGCAGAAGATCGTGGTGGAGGCGAAGGGCGAGGTCGCCGCGCTGGCCGGGGTCATCAACACCATGGTGGACACGCTGTCGGCGTTCGCCGACGAGGTCACCCGTGTGGCGCGTGAGGTGGGCACCGAGGGCCGGCTCGGCGGCCAGGCCCAGGTCCCGAACGTGGCCGGGACCTGGAAGGACCTCACCGACAACGTCAACTCCATGGCGAACAACCTCACCGGTCAGGTCCGCAACATCGCCCTGGTCACGACGGCCGTCGCCAACGGTGATCTGTCCAAGAAGATCGACGTGGACGCGCGCGGGGAGATCCTGGAGCTGAAGACGACCATCAACACGATGGTCGACCAGCTGTCCGCGTTCGCCGCCGAGGTCACCCGCGTGGCCCGTGAGGTGGGCAGCGAGGGCCGGCTCGGTGGCCAGGCCGAGGTCGAGGGCGTCTCCGGCACCTGGAAGCGCCTGACCGAGAACGTCAACGAGCTCGCCGGGAACCTGACCCGGCAGGTCCGGGCCATCGCCGAGGTCGCCAGCGCGGTCGCCGAGGGCGACCTGACCCGCTCGATCACGGTCGATGCCTCCGGTGAGGTCGCCGAACTCAAGGACAACATCAACTCCATGGTCGGCTCGCTGCGCGAGACGACCCGGGCCAACCAGGAGCAGGACTGGCTCAAGTCCAACCTGGCGCAGATCTCCGGCCTGATGCAGGGCCACCGCGACCTCGCGGTCGTCGCGGAACTGGTCATGGACGAGCTGGTCCCCCTGGTCGAGGCCAGCTACGGCGCCTTCTACCTCGCCGAGGAGAGCGACGGCGAGACCTGGCTCGCCCTGATCGGCTCGTTCGGCCGGCCCGCCGACAGCCCCGCCGCCCATCGCGTACGCAGCGGCGAGACCCTGGTGGGCCAGTCGGTCCGCAGCCGCCGCATCCTCAGCACGGACAACGTGCCGCCCGGGTACCTGATCTCCTCCGGGCTGGGCGGAGCCGCTCCCGCCAACCTCATCGTGCTGCCGATCATGGTCGAGGACCAGGTCCTCGGCGTCATCGAGCTCGCCTCCTTCAAGCCGTTCACACCGGTGCACCGCGACTTCCTCGGGCGACTGATGGAGACGGTGGGCGTCAACGTGAGCACCATCGTCGCCAACGCCCGCACCGACGAACTGCTCGGCGAGTCCCAGCGGCTCACCGTAGAACTCCAGGCCCGCTCGGAGCAGCTGCAGGTCCAGCAGGACGAGCTGCAGAGGTCCAACGCGGAGCTGGAGGAGAAGGCGGCGCTCCTCGCCACGCAGAACCGCGACATCGAGACGAAGAACCTGGAGATCGAGCAGGCGCGCCAAGAGCTGGAGGACCGCGCCCAGCAGCTGTCCCTGGCGTCGAAGTACAAGTCGGAGTTCCTGGCCAACATGAGCCACGAGCTGCGCACCCCGCTCAACAGCCTCCTCATCCTGGCCCAGCTGCTCTCCCAGAACCCCGGCCGCAACCTGACCCCCAAGCAGGTCGAGTACGCCGGGATCATCCACTCCGCCGGCTCCGACCTCCTCCAGCTCATCAACGACATCCTCGACCTGTCGAAGGTCGAGGCCGGCAAGATGGACGTCAATCTGGAGCGGGTGTCGCTCAAGAAGCTCCTCGACTACGTCGAAGCCTCCTTCCGCCCGCTGACGACCCAGAAGGGCCTGGAGTTCGACATCACGACCGCGCCCGGCGTGCCCGTGGACCTCCTCACCGACGACGCCCGGCTCCAGCAGATCCTGCGCAACCTGCTGTCCAACGCGGTGAAGTTCACCGAACGCGGCCGGGTCCAGGTCCGCATCGAGCCGGCAAACGCCGCCGAGCTCCCCGCGGAACTGGCGCGATCCGGATCGGTCGTGGCCTTCAAGGTCGCGGACACGGGCATCGGGATCGCCGAGGAGCAGCTGGAGGTGATCTTCGCCGCGTTCCAGCAGGCCGACGGCACCACCAGCCGCAAGTTCGGCGGGACGGGCCTGGGCCTGTCCATCACCCGCGAGATCGCCCGCCTCCTCGGTGGTGTGGTCACGGCCACCAGCACCCCCGGAGCGGGATCGGTGTTCACGCTGTACCTGCCGGTCGCGGGCGGCGCCCTCTCCGACCACGGTGCCGGGGCGCCCGCCCTGGAGGAGAGCACCGACGACCACGACGAGACGCCGGACGGCGCCGGCCCGGATCCCGCGGCCGACAACCACCCCCGACGACTCCTGGTGATCGAAGAACGCGCGGGGGGTCTGCTGAGCCTCGTCGCCGAGAGCGCCGCCTCGGACGTGACCGCCGGACGGGCCGCGTCGGACCCGGCCGAGCGGGTCGAGGTCGTGACGGCCCGGACCTCCGGGGACGCCGCCACGATGCTCGCCGAGTCACCGTTCCACTGCGTGGTCCTCGAACTGGACGCCAAGGGCGAAGCCCTGCGTTTCCTTCGGGCCCTCGCCGGAGACACGGCCCTGGCTTCCCTGCCGGTCCTCGCCCACGACAACCGGCGCATGAGGGCGGACCTGCACGAGGAGGTCGCCTGCCACGCCACCGGTCGCCACCTGGAAATGCTCAGCAGCCTGGACGAACTCCGGGAACGGATCGCCCTGCACCTGTCGGTCGAGCGGCTGCACGACGTGCTTCCCCTCGTACGGCCCGAAGGCGACCAGGTCCTGCCGGATCACGCCCACGTCGACGCCAGCCTCGCGGACAAGTCCGTCCTGGTCGTCGACGACGATCCGCGCAATCTGTACGCCATCAGCGGCATCCTCGAACTCCACGGCATCCGGGTCCTGCACGCGGAGAACGGCCGCAAGGGCATCGAGACCCTGACGAGCACCCCCGGCATCGACCTGATCCTCATGGACGTGATGATGCCCGAACTGGACGGATACGCGGCCACGGCAGAGATCCGAGGCATGCCCGAATACGCCGGGCTTCCCATCATCTCCGTCACGGCCAAGGCCATGCCGGGAGACCGGGAGAAGAGCATCGCCTCCGGATCGAGCGACTACATCACCAAGCCCGTCGACGCGAACGATCTGGTCGCCCTGCTCCGTCAGTGGCTCCTGCCCAAGGACGCCCCAGGAGCGTCCCGTGCCTGATCCGATCACCTCGCGCGACCTCAACGGGGTCGAGGACCCTCTCGGCGCGCGCCGGACACCGGCCGGAGAGGAGCCCCGGGGTGCGGTGGTGGCCGCCGGCACCGCGCCGGCGGGCGAGGTGGGCCGCCTGGCCGCCACCGTTCAGCGGCTGCGCCAGGAGGCCCTCGCGGCTCAGGAGGACGCCGACGGGCGTGCGCTGATCGAGCTGGCCAAGGGCATCCTCGTGGGACGCCTGGGATGCGGGCCCGGCGAGGCCTCCCGGCAGCTGGCCAAGCTGGCCGAGCAGGCGAACACCACGGCACTCGCCCTGGCGGTCGACGTCATCAACCAGGCCGCACGCGACCACGTCAGCGAGGTCGCACAGGAGTTCCTCAAGGCCGCTGACGGAGAGCCCGCGGCCGTGGGCGAGACGGCACCCGTGGTTCGACTGCGGACTGTCGAGAGCCGCATGCTCGCCGCCACCGACTCGGAGGCCGTCGCCGCCGCCCTGCTGGAGAACGCGCTCGGAGCGCTGGGCGCCAACGGGGTCGCGATCTGGTCCGTGGGGCCGGACTCCTCACTCGCACTGGCGGGCCAGGCCGGCTTCACGGCGGAGGACGCCGACCGCTGGCGGTACGTGCCACCGGAGGTGGCCACGTGCGCACGACTGGCGGTGACGAGCCGGGAGCTGACGGTCGTGGAGTGCCTCTCCGACGCGGGCATCCCCACCATCGGCCGCCGCCAGTACCCGGACGGCGGACGTGTCATGGTCCCCACCGGCACCGGCGGACGCATCATCGGCGTACTGGAGATGCGCTGGCCGGGGTCCCTCCCACCGCGGACGACCCCCCTCCTGCGCCAGCTGGAAGCGCTGGCCGAACTGTGCGCCCACACCCTGGAGGAACAGGCCCCCGACCCTGCACGTCTGACGCCTCCTGTGCCGTACCTCGCGGGTGTAGCGGAACTCACGGACCTGGCGCAGCAGTTGGACGACCCCGTGCTGGTCCTCACCCCCAGCCTCGACTCGACCGGACAGCTGGCCGACTTCCGCATCCATCACGCCAACTCCCGGTTCGCCGACCCCGCCGGGCGCCCCAACTCGATGGTCACCGGAGCCCACTTCCTGGAGGCCTATCCCATGGCCGCCGAGGACAACGGGCTCTTCTCGATGCTGGAACGCGTGTACGCCACGGGGGAACCGTGCCAAGCGCCGCACACCGCGCTGACGGCCGTCGTCGACGAGGTCCCGCTCACCACGGTGGCCGACGTCCGGATCAGCCGGCACGGTGCGGCCCTCCTCCTGATCTGGAAGTTCGAGGACGAGACCGCCCGGCTCGCCGCCCTGCTGCAGCACGCGCAGCGCCTGGGCCGTGTCGGCGGCTTCGAGGAGAACAGCACCACGGGTGAGATCAGCTGGAACGGTCAGCTCTTCGCACTGTTCGGGATGCCGTCGACGGCATCCCCGGTCCCACTCCAGGAACTGACCAGCCACGTCCATCCGCACGACGCCAACTCGGTCGGCCGGTTCCTGCGCACCCTCCTGCACCAACTGCGTGAGTCCTCGGTCGATTTCAGGCTCAACCGCGCGGACGGGATCGTCCGTCACATCCGCATGGTGGCGGAGCCCGTCCTGGACCACCACGGCCGTCTGGTCGCCGTACGGGGAGCCTG
Organism: Streptomyces sp. NPDC055254; assembly: GCF_053606025.1. Taxonomy (NCBI): domain Bacteria; kingdom Bacillati; phylum Actinomycetota; class Actinomycetes; order Kitasatosporales; family Streptomycetaceae; genus Streptomyces; species Streptomyces sp. NPDC055254. Next base: position 168,101 of record NZ_JBSGQV010000009.1, read on the forward strand.
CCAGGACATCTCCTCCCAGCACTGGACCGAGGTGGCGTTGGCGGCCACCCGGGACCAGCTCGCCGACAGCGAGGCCGAGTCCGCGGACCGCACCAAGCTCGCCCTGCAACTCCAGCAGGCCATCATGCCCCCCGCCCCGGCCCCGCTGGAGGTCCCCGGCATCCGCATCGCCGTGCGTTACCGCCCGGCAGAGTCGCACTCCCTCGTCGGCGGCGACTGGTACGACTCCGTGGTCCTGCCCGACAACAAGATCCTCATCAGCGTCGGTGACGTCGCCGGTCACGGCATCCAGGCGGCCACCGGCATGGTCATCCTCCGCAACGCCCTACGAGGCCTCGCCGTCACCGGCGCCGGCCCCGCCCAACTCCTGACCTGGCTGAACAGGGTCGCCCACCACCTCACCAGCCACCTCACCGCAACGGCCGTCTGCGGAATCTACGACCCGGCCACCCGCTCCCTGCGCTGGGCGCGCGCCGGGCACCTGCCGCCCGTCCTGGTGCGGCGGACACAGGCCCGTTCCTTCTCCATGACCTCCGGCCTCCTCCTCGGAGCACTGCCCGACGTGGAGTTCGAGGAGGAAGAGGTACAACTGGAGTCCGAGGACATCCTGCTCATGTACACGGACGGCCTCGTGGAGCGCCGGGACGTCTCCGTCACGGACTCCCTGGCGCAGCTGCTCGCCGTGGCCTCGCGCCCCGCGGAATCACTCGAACGGCATCTCGACAACCTGCTGACCTACAGCGCGTCCGACACCGATGACGACACCTGCCTGATCGGTATTCAGGTGCGCTGATCACCCCCGCCCCCTGCCGCCCCCGGCCCGGCCCGGGCTGCCGGATCGGCTCGTCGTGCTCTGCACGGCGGGGCGGGGGCCGGCGCTGCCCGGACGCAGAATCCGTTCCGCCTCGGCCGGCCCGCGGAGATCTCACCTTTTCCGGGCCGGCCGCTCCGGCGCCGTTCCCCGAGTGGCGGCGCCGTCGGGTGCGGGCCCTGCCCGCCACCGCGATGAACGCCGTGTTGATCTCCCGGCGACCAGGTCAACAGCCTTGAGCCGAAGGTCTTCGTGCTGGGGTGAAACATTTCTGCTTGGTCAGCGCGTCAGTGAGGTGGACTCGACCGAGGAGGGAGCCGGCATGCACGTGGCTGTGCCTGATCGCGACGTGGAGAGGTGCGTCGCGGACCCTTTGCGGTCAACCACCCCTCCTTCGGCGGAACATGTCGGGGTCAACTGATCAGGGCACAGTTCGGATTCGGCTTCATGCGCCTGCCACGGGTTCAGATCCCTGACAGGAAGAAGAGTGGGCGCACCCTGCCGCGTCGGCGCGTGCGTCCGGAACCACTGACCGCGTGAGCGTCAATTCTCCGATTCGTTCCATGCCCGGCGCCGGCCGCGAACGCGGCGTTCCAGAACAACGGAGATGGATTCCATACCACCGCAAAGAATGACTGGGTGCGCCTTCCGTTGGGGGAGAGGGAGGGTTGGCTGGAGGTGGCCCGCATGCACCGACGGAGAACGGCCGCAGCAAGCGATTCCCGTTATGAGTTCGCACTGGACGGCGCAAACATTCGTGACCTTGCGAGTTTCTACTGCGCCATCGGTGAGGCGATGAACGGTCCCGGTGGATACTACGGCGCAAATCTGGCAGCCCTTGACGACTGCCTTTTCGGTGGAAGCGGCCCCGCCGCCCCATTCAGACTCCGCTGGCATAACTCGGAAGTGGCGATGCGGTCGCTCGGTCACCTCCCCACTTACATCGAAAACAAATCCGTAATGGATTTGATTGTCGAATGTCTTGCGAGTCGAGGAGTGGTTGTAGAATTTACGCCCTGATCCGAGTGTTCGGAGAGGCTGACCCTGCTGTGCGAGCGATGGGCGCACGGCTCCCACGGCTGCCGGTGGTTCCTGTTGACGCCGGAGAATGTCGTAGACCCGGACCTACGGATCCGAGCACATCTGCTGGACGGCGACTTCGCGGCATTCGAATTGCCCCTTGCGCCCGGGCAACTCGCCCGCCGCGCGTACCCGGGCGGCGTCGACGAACGCGCCCGGTGACCTCGTGAACCGGCCGCGGCCGCTCCGTCGATGTTTGGCGCAGGGGGAGGGGGAACACGGGCCTGGGGAGGTGATCGATCGTGCCCAAGTGGGACGAAGTGCCGGGAAGGGTCCGGGGGGCCGTCGCAGAACGAACCGACTACCTGCGGCGTGCCGCACGGGGAGCGGGAAGCGAACGGGACGACGTGGTCCTCAGTGCCAAGACCGTGATCGCGGCCATGGCCGCGTGGGTACTGGCTCGCTACCTCCTGCCTCCGACCGTTTCCACGTTCGCCCCGTTCACCGCACTGGTCGCCTTGCAGGCCACCGTGTACCGGTCGGTACGGGACTCGGCCCAGTACCTGCTCGCGATGGCGGCGGGGGCCGCGCTCGCCGCCACTCTGGCAGCCGTGGCGGGCATCCACGGGTGGACGTTCGGTCTCCTCACCCTCATCGCGCTCTGCGTCGGCAGGATCCGGCGGTTCGGGCAGCAGGGCACACAGGTGGCCATCGTCGGCTTCTTCGCGTTCTCCTCCGGTCAGGGGAGGATCGACTACATCGGCCACCTGGCCGCCTCAGTGGTCCTCGGCGCACTCTGCGGCCTCGCCGCCCACCTCGTCCTCGCACCGGCCCGCCACACCCATCACCGGCAGCAGGCCGTGGCGGACCTCTACACCGGCATGAGCCGCCGCCTCGACGCAATGGCCGAGACCTTCGCCGGACACGACCCCGACGCCGAGCGCGTGCGGCAATGGCGCCGCGACTGGCGCACGCTCTCCGCCGACTGCGAACGCATTCGGCACAGCATCGATACCGAGATCGAGAACACCCGTCTGCATCCCCGCCCTGGAACCGATGCCGCCGATATCGCCCTGCCCCGTGCCCGCGAGGCCGTCACCGTCGCGGAACGCGCCATGGACCACCTGCGCTCCCTGACCCGCACCCTCGACTACGCGCTGGACAGCGAAGAGATCAAGAACCTGCCCGAGTCCTTCGGGGCCGGCTTCAGCTCTCTGCTGCGCAAAGCGGCTGCCGCGATGGAGGAGATCGGCCGGACATCCCCCACTGACCCGGTTCTCCTCGCCGATCTGATGGGCAGTGCGGAAGCGGAGCTCGACCGGATCGAGCACCAGGAACGGGCGGCCGCTGACGCCCCGCCCGCAGTGCACACCCTCCAGGGCACCCTCCTCACGGACGCCGGCCGGCTGCTGGCAGACCTCCGCACCGGCCACCGAGCCCTCGCCTCGAAGCCCTGACGGCCGCGCGCCGCAGCCGGCCGGTCGTCCGTCGTCCGTACCCGGAGACCACGCACGGCTGGGCTGTCCGGGTGGAAGCCGTGCCGGTCGGCACGGCCGCGGGGTGTCGGGGGTACTGGAGCGGGCAGGGTCGCGAGGACACCCCCCTATCTGTGAAGGAGCGATTCCCCGTGGTTGACATGTGGAGCTACACCCCGCAGTCGGGCTACACGCCCGGTACCGATCTGGTCGGCTTCGACGTCGAGGCGACGGACGGGAAGATCGGGAGCGTGGACGAGGAGACGACCGAGGTCGGATCCGCCCGCCTCGTGGTCGACACCGGTTTCTGGATCTTCGGCAAGCACGTCCTGCTGCCCGCCGGCACGATCCGTCGGATCGACCCGCAGGAGCGCAAGGTCTACGTCGCCCTGACGAAGGACCAGATCAAGGACTCTCCCGAGTACGACAAGGACAAGCACCGCGGCGACGCCGTCTACCGCGACGAGCTCGGCCGGTACTACCGGGGCAGCAACATCGGCATCTGAGCCGCCTATCGACCGCCCCCGAGGAGCGCATTCCGCCCAGCGGCTGATGCCGGCTGTGGACGGGGGCGACGGCGGCGCAGAGGGCAACCGGGTCGGCCGGTGTCGAGCGGCCGGCGCCGGCCTGTTCATGGACGGCCGGCACCGTGCACAGGATCGGCGGCATGGCACCGCGTCCTGTTCAGTGAGCATCAAGGCCGTCGATCACGCGGCGGTGGGCCGGTTCTGGGCGGAGGCGCTCGGCTGGAGTGCCCCCGTCAGCCGTCAGCCGAACGCGTTCCTGCCGCAGTGGCCGTGCGCGGTACCGGGCGGCGCAGAGCGCGTTGCCGTGAGCGACCAGCACGTCGTCGCTGATGCGGTCCGGATCCGGGTAGTGCTCCCGGATCGTCTTGAGGTGGAGCTCGGCCGACAGCCCCGTCAGCCCCGTCAGCCCCCGCACGGCAGCGGGGGCCACCGACGGGCTCCTGGACGGGGCGCGGGTCACGGTGGAGGCCGCGACGTGCCCCGGTTCGGTCAGGGCCCGGTGCGACCGTGGCCGCCGGCTGAACCGGCGACCTCGCTGTTTGTCCGCCGGCAGTCACTCACGCCATCTCGTCGCGGATCGCGTTGCGATGTTCCTCGTAGAGGAGCCGCGCGTCATCGCTCGCGAGCGCCTCGGTGGTGAGGCCGCAGGCACACGTCACGACGGTGAGGCCGGACGGCATGCGCAGCGTGTGCCCCTCGGGGCTGGTCCAGGCCTTGCCGGCCGGGTTCTCGTAGCGGAGGTGGTGGCGGTACTGGGGCTCGCGGGAATGGCTCCCGGTGCGGCCGGTGCCGGGCTGGTCGCCGGTGGCGTGCTGATCACTCATGGCTCCAGTGTGGCTGCGTGCGGAGCGATCAACGGGATCGGCTCGTAGTCGGACCGTTCCGACTCGGCCGGATACTCGGTTCCGATCAGTGGCATGAGCGGCCGGGACGAGTCATGACGAGGCGTCCGAGGGCGTCGCTGAGGGTGCCGTTCTCTGCCGGCGCCGCTGGTCCGCGGCCCGCTGCCCGCCGTCCGCGTCGGGTCGTGTGCTCGGCTCCCGACCGTCGCGGGCCTCCACCGGCCCGCCTCGTCCGGCGCGAGCGCAGGGCGGCTGCGTGCACCGTCGGACGCTCCGCCCTGTGGGGCCGGGGGCTCGCGTTCCGCGTCCGCACGCCGCACGGCCCGGCCCGGGGCGGGTGGCGCTCCGTTCGCCCGGGGGGTCTGTTCCCACACGATGCGGCGTCCCGCTGTGGGGTGTGGCGCCATCGTGCGGCCGCGGCCCGCTTCCTAGGCTCGCACCCAGTTGGTCCCGATGCCCCGGCCAGACCTGGTCAGCGGCGTCCGGGCAGGGCCGAAGGAGTGGTGGATGAGTGTGGACAAGGTGGTCGGCGACTCCCTCGAAGCGGTGGCCGACGTCGAGGAGGGCGACTCCCTGGCGGTCGGCGGGTTCGGGTTGTGCGGGATACCGGGAGTGTTGATCGAGGCCCTGCGCGAGCGCGGAGTCGGCGGCCTGCGCGTGGTGTCCAACAACTGCGGCGTGGACGACTGGGGCCTCGGTCTGCTGCTGCGCGAGGGGCTGATCGCCCGCATGACCAGTTCGTACGTGGGGGAGAACAAGGAGTTCGCCCGTCAGTACCTCAGCGGTGAACTGGAGGTCGAGCTGGTTCCGCAAGGGACCCTGGCCGAGCGGCTGCGGGCCGGGGGAGCGGGCATACCCGCCTTCTACACACCCGCGGGAGTCGGAACGCAGATCGCGAACGGCGGTCTGCCCTGGCGCTACCGCCCGGACGGGAGCGTGGCGGTGGCGTCCCCGCCCAAGGAGACGAGGTCCTTCGGCGAACGCGAGTACCTCATGGAAGAGGGCATCACCACCGACTTCGCCCTCGTACGGGCAGCGGTCGGTGACCGGCACGGAAACCTCGTCTTCCACTCCTCCGCCCGCAACTTCAACCCCCTCGCCGCGATGGCGGGACGCATCACCGTGGCCGAAGTGGAGGACCTGGTCGAGCCGGGCGAGATCGACCCGGACCACATCCATCTGCCCGGCGTCTTCGTCCAGCGCGTCGTACGCGTCGCGGCCGACGATCCCGCGGCCGCGAAGCGCATCGAGAGGCGCACCGCGCGACCGCGTACCGAGGAGACCGTCTGATGGCCCTGACACGAGAGCAGATGGCGGCCCGCGCCGCCCGGGAGCTGGCGGACGGCTCGTACGTCAACCTCGGGATAGGTCTGCCCACCCTCATCCCCAACCACGTGCCGGCCGGTGTCGAGGTCGTCCTCCACTCCGAGAACGGCATTCTCGGCGTCGGGCCGTACCCGTACGAGGAGGACGTCCACCCCGACCTGATCAACGCGGGCAAGGAGACGGTCACCCTCGCCGCCGGTGCCTCCGCCTTCGACTCCGCGTTGTCCTTCGGCATGATCCGCGGCGGTCACATCGACGTCGCCGTCCTGGGCGCCATGCAGGTGTCGGCCTTCGGCGATCTGGCCAACTGGATGATCCCGGGGAAGATGGTCAAGGGCATGGGCGGGGCCATGGACTTGGTCCACGGTGCCCGCCGGGTGATCGTCCTCATGGAGCACACGGCCCGGGACGGCTCCCACAAGCTGGTGGAGGAATGCACACTGCCGCTCACCGGGCGGGGAGTGGTGCACCGCGTGATCACCGATCTCGCGGTACTCGACATCACGACCTCCGGCCTCCTGCTGCGCGAGGTGGCTCCGGGCGTCAGCGTGGACGAGGTGCGGGCGGCGACCGGCCCGGAACTGGCGGTCGCCACGGACCTGGCGGTCGGTGTCTGATCCGCCCGCCCGCGGCGATAGCAGGGCGGCGTCCACGGCGCAACGGGGCGAAGAACGCAGGCGCCGAGGCGGGCTGTGGGTCGCGGCTCCCTTCTGAGTCGACGTCCTCCACTTCTACATTTGCGGCCACCCCACGCACCGGTCGCCACTTCCCCCGCGGCCGTGCTGGGGTCGCGTGATCCGTTCCGATCGCGTGTCACCCGGAGAGGGAGCCGCCATGCCGTCGCGTGACACAGGTCCGAAGCCGAAGCCGAAGCCGGGATCGACCTCGAAGCCGAAAGGTCCGCTGCCGTCGTCGTCCGAAGTCCCCCGGCGTCCCGCGGAAAGGAAGGGTCGGTGGCGCCGTGCACTGAGCCGGGTGACAGCGGTCGTGGCCCTGGTGGCGGGGGCGGCCCTGCTGCCGCCCGCGGACGCACCGGCCACCGCCGCCGCGGCGGGCGTCTCCCTGCAGAAGGTCAGCAGTTTCGGCGCCAACCCCGGCGCGCTGAACATGTACGTGTACCGACCCGCCGGTCTGCCCGCCGACCCGGCAGTGGTGGTCGCGCTGCACGGCTGCACCCAGACGGCCCAGATCTACGCCGACAACTCGGGTCTGGCGAAGTTCGCCGATCAGCATCGCTTCATGCTGCTCTTCGCCGAGACCACCACCGCCAACAACGGCAGCCAGTGCTTCAACTTCTTCGAGCCCGGGGACAATCGGCGCGGACAGGGTGAGGCCGCCTCGATCCGTCAGATGGTCGCGCACGCCGGTTCCGCCTACGGCACGGACCCGGCGCGCGTCTACGTCACCGGTCTGTCGGCCGGCGGCGCGATGACCTCGGTGGTGCTCGCCGCGTACCCCGACGTCTTCGCGGCGGGCGCGGTGATCGCCGGCATCCCGTACGGCTGCGCGAACACCGTGTCGGCCGCGTACACCTGCATGAGCCCGGGCGTGGACCGGACGCCCTCGGCCTGGGCGCAGAGCGTCCGCGACGCGAACCCCGGGTACGCCGGCCCCTGGCCGAAGGTGACGGTCTGGCACGGCGACAACGACACCAAGGTCGTACCGAGGAACGCGGTGGAACTGCGCGACCAGTGGACCGCCGTCCACGGCCTGGACCAGAGCCCGGACCGCACCTCCACGATCGGCCCCGACCAGACCCGGAGGGAGCAGTACCTCGCGCCCGACGGCGCGGTCGCCGTCGAGGTCAACCGGGTTCCCTCCGTCGCGCACGGTACCCCGGTCGATCCCGGGACCGGCCCGCAGCAGTGCGGCGCCACCGGCACCGCGAACTTCATCCGCTCGATCTGCTCCAGCCACTGGGTCACCGCCTTCTTCGGCCTGGACGGCGCGGCCCCGGACCCCGGAGGACTGCCCGCCCCGAACGGCCTGAGCGCTACGGGAACCACGGACACGTCGGTCACCCTGAACTGGAACGCGGTCACGGGCGCCGCCTCGTACGCGGTGTACCGGGACGGCGCCCGCGTCGCCACGCCCACGACCGCCCCGTTCACGGACACGGGCCTGAGCGCGGGCAGCGGCCACGTCTACAGCGTGGCGGCCCGCGACCCGGCCGGTACGGAGGGCGCGCGCTCCGCCGAAATCACCGCCACCACCACGGGCGCCGCTCCCGAGTGCTGGACCGCGACCAACTACCAGCAGGTGCGGGCCGGTCGGGCCACCACCGCCGGCGGCTACGCCTACGCCAAGGGGTCGAACCAGAACATGGGCCTGTACAACACCTTCGTCACGCACACCCTGAAGGAATCACCCGCCGGCTACTACGTCATCGCCGACGGCACCTGCTCCTGACGCCGCGGCCAGGTCCCGTGCCGCCGTCCTGTGGTGCGGGGCCCCACGTCCGGGACCGGGCTTGTGGTGCCCGCACGCCTGCCCCGGGCGGTGTCCCCCGGCATAGCGTCCGCTTGCCCGCAGACCCCAACCCTCCGTGGAGGTATCCGTGTGCCCAGCGCCCCCGTCCACCCCCGCACGGCCGGACGACCGATCGCGCCCGCGGCGGCCGCGTACGCGAACCCTGCGGCGGGCCGCCGCGGCGGCGGCCGCCCTGCTGGTCATCGCCGCCGTCCCGGCGGCGGCCCAGCATCGGGGGGAACCCGCAACGACGGCTCACTGCGCGGCGATGTCCCGCCTGAAGGTGCCCGGCGCCGAACGACAGGAGAAGTCCTGCCTGGACGAGCTGACCACGGCAGGGACGGTGGCTTCGGGTCACACCGACACGGCCGACTGGACCGGGCTGACCCCGGCCGGGCTCGCCGTGCCGAGCGGGGTGCCCGGTATCCAGATCGACGGGTACTTCCCGGACACCTCGCGCGGCAACGCCAACCACGGCTGGAACCACGACGCGCAATTCGTGATCCGCCTGCCCGACCATTGGAACGGCGGCCTCGTCGTCGCGGGCTCACCCGGAGTCCGCGAGCAGTACGCCAACGACCGGGCCATCGGGGACTGGGTCCTGTCCCGGGGATACGCGTTCGCGGCGACCGACAAGGGCAACACGGGCGCCGCCTTCCACCGGGACGGGGCCGCCCCCGGCGACGCCGTCGCCGAGTGGAACACCCGGGTCACCGAGCTCACCCGTGCCGCCCGCGCCGTGGTCGCACAGCGCTACCACCGGCCCCCCTCGAAGACGCTGGCCACCGGCATGTCGAACGGCGGCTATCTGGTGCGGTGGCAGCTGGAGAACCATCCCGAGCTCTACTCCGGGGGAGTGGACTGGGAAGGCACGCTCTGGCGCGCGCGAGGGCCGCACCTGCTCACCTTCCTGCCGCCCGCGCTGCGCGCCTACCCGGAGTACGCGGCGGGCGGCGAGGGCGCGGACCGCGCGCACCGGGAGATGACCGCCGCCGGATTCCCCGCCGGGTCGGAGTTCCTGTGGCCCTTCCACCACCAGTACTACTGGGACCTCACCCAGCGGATCTACCGTGAGGAACTGGATCCGGACTACGACGGCGCGCTGGAGGCCGGGACCCCGTTCTGCGCGCCCGGCTCACCGGCCTGCGACAGCGACTACGACTACGCCTCCCGGCCGGGAAGCGTCCAGGACGCGGTCGCGAAGATCGCCCTGACCGGGCGGATAGGCAAACCCCTGATCACTCTGCACGGCACCCTCGACGTACTGCTGCCCATCGGCCAGGACTCCGACGTCTACGCGAAGATGGTGCGGGACGCGGGCCGCGGCCACCTCTTCCGCTACTACCGGGTGGAGGGGGGAACGCACGTCGATTCGCTCTACGACGCCTTCCCCGACCGGCTCCGCCCGCTGGTGCCCTGCCACCGCTCGGCCTTCACGGCGCTGGAGGGCTGGTTGGGCCGAGGCGTCCAGCCGCCTCCCGGCCGGACCCTGCCCCGCCCGGGCGCCGCGGATCCCGAAAGCCTGCTCACCCGATGCCGACTCACTGCCTGAGGCCGCCCGCCCCGGGCTGAGCCCTCGCCCCGGCCTGAGGCCGCCCTACCCTGCCCGTACCACTTCGTCTTTCGCCGAGAGCGGGGTCCCATGCGGGGCTCCGCTCCCGTACGTGTGCCACCTGCCCCGATGCCCGGCGTGGGACATCCCTGGACCCGCCCCCTGGTGAGGACGTACACAAGCCGTCGCCGGACTGTGGCGGGCGCACACATGGGAGTGACACGCGCACGTCCCGCATGCTTCCGGCCATGACAAGCGGAATCACTCCCGCGTTCGACGGGACAGCAGGTGTCGACCTGACCGGCCGCACCGCCATGGTGACCGGCGCGGGCAGCGGCATCGGACGGGCCTGTGCCACGGCGTTCGCGGCCGCCGGAGCCCTCGTCCACGTGGTGGACATCTGCAAGGAGTCGGCCGAGACCGTCGCCGAGGAGATCGGCGGCCGGGCCCACGTGGTGGACCTGGCCCACCCCGACTCCGTGGGAGAACTGCCGGCCGACGTCGACGTCCTGGTCAACAACGCCGGATTCCAGCACGTGGCGCCGCTGACCGAATTCCCCCCGGACCAGTTCGAGCTCATCCAGAAGGTGATGGTCCACGCTCCTTTCCTGCTGCTGCGCCGGACCCTGCCGCACATGTACGCACGGGGCTGGGGCCGGATCGTCAACATCTCCAGCGTCCACGGCCTGCGCGCCAGCGCCTACAAGGCCGGCTACGTCACCGCCAAGCACGCCCTGGAAGGGCTGAGCAAGGTCGCGGCACTCGAAGGCGCCCCGCACGGCGTCACCAGCAACTGCATCAACCCCGGCTACGTCCGCACCCCCCTGGTCGAGCAGCAGATCGCCGCCCAGGCCGCGGCCCACGGCATCGACCCGGAACAGGTCGTCACCGAGGTGATGCTCAGCCGCTCCGCGATCAAGCGGATGATCCGGCCCGAGGAGGTGGCCGCCGTCGCCCTGTGGATCTGCGGCCCCCACACCGGATACATCACCGGTTCCTCCCTCCCCCTGGACGGCGGCTGGACCGCGGCCTGAACGGGCCCCCGCACCGCTTTCCCGCACCCGTACCGCCCCCGTACCTGCACTCCCACCACCGCTCCCAGCCGAAATGTGGTCCCCGCCATGCCAAACCAGGCACCCAGAACCGGCATCGCGCGCGTCATCAGCGCGAGTCTGATCGGCACCACCATCGAGTGGTACGACTTCTTCCTGTACGGCTCCGCCGCCGCCCTCGTCTTCAACCAGCTGTTCTTCCCCAGCAGCGAGCCCCTGGTCGGCACCCTCCTGGCCTTCCTCACCTACGCCATCGGCTTCGCGGCCCGACCGCTCGGCGGTTTGGTCTTCGGCCACTACGGCGACAAGATCGGCCGCAAGAAGCTCCTCGTCCTCAGCCTGCTGCTGATGGGCGGCGCCACCTTCGCCATGGGCCTGCTGCCCACCCACGCGAGCATCGGCGTCGGAGCCCCGATCCTGCTCACCCTGCTGCGGCTGGTCCAGGGCTTCGCGCTCGGCGGCGAGTGGGGCGGCGCGGTCCTGCTGGTCTCCGAACACGGCGACGACAAGAACCGCGGCTTCTGGGCCTCCTGGCCCCAGGCCGGCGCGCCCGGCGGCAACCTGCTGGCCACCGGCGTACTCGCGCTGCTGGCCGCGTTCCAGTCCGAGGAGGCGTTCCTCGCCTGGGGTTGGCGGATCCCGTTCCTGCTCTCCGGCGTGCTCGTGCTCATCGGCCTGTGGATCCGCGTGTCGGTCTCGGAGTCCCCCGTCTTCCTGGAGGCACAGGCCAAGGCGGCCGAGCGGGCCGCCGCGGGCGTCAAGGAGAAGCCGCCCGTGGCCGAGGTGTTCCGGACGAACTGGCGCGGAGTCCTCACCGCCGTCGGCACCCGGTTCGGCGAGAACATCTCGTACTACGTCCTCACCGCCTTCCTGCTCGTCTACATCACCACCCACCTCGGGCTGTCCAAGAGCCAAGGGCTGAACGCCGCGCTCATCGGCTCGGCCGTGCACTTCGTCACGATCCCCGCGTGGGGAGCGCTGTCCGACCGGATCGGCCGCCGCCCGGTCACCCTGATCGGCTCCGTGGGCATGGCCGGCTGGGCGTTCGCCTTCTTCGCGATGCTGGACACCAAGTCCTTCCCCGCGATCGCCGCCGCCGTCACCATCGGACTGGTCCTGCACGGCGCGATGTACGGACCGCAGGCGGCCTTCATCTCCGAGATGTTCGACACCCGGATCCGCTACTCCGGCGCCTCCATGGGCTCCCAGCTCGCGTCCATCATCGGCGGCGCGCTCGCCCCCATCATCGCGGTCGCGCTGCTCGACGCCTACGACTCGTCGACGCCGATCTCGATCTACCTCGCCGCGGCGGCGGCCGTGACCACCCTGACCGTGCTGATGGCGAAGGAGACCCGCGGGCGTAACCTGGCGCAGGACCGTGTCCCCGCCGACGCGACGGTCCCCGGCAGCCGCACCGCCCAGCACGACCCGGTCTCGGCCGACAGCTGAGAGCCGAACGGGGCCCGCCGTACCGCGCCGTCCGGGAGCGGCACGGCGGGCACCGCACCGCGTCCTCGCCCACCAGCGGAACATGCGGGGCGCACACCACCGCATCCAGAACCATGGAGAGCCGCCCATGCCCACCACGGTGAAGAAGACCGACACGGGACAGGCGTTGGCCGCCGTGCGGCAGTTGCTGGACCTGCTCGCCCAGGGCGCACCCCTCGAACACTTCACGCGTCCGGGCGAGGCGGCCCAGGACGCGGGCGTCTGCGAGCCGGAGATGGCGGCCATCGCCGAGGCCACCCAGGTTGCGCTCCGCATCCGCCGCACGCTCGCCCAGCACCGGCGGCGCGAGGTGGAACTCGCCGCGCTCTTCGACACCGCAGGCGACCTCGCGGCCCTGCGGGACCTCGACGCCGTCCTGCGGGCGATCACCCACCGGGCCAAGCTCCTGCTCGGCACGGACGTCACGTACCTGTCCCTCAACGACGACGAGGCCGGCGACACCTACATGCGGGTGACCGACGGATGCGTGTCAGCCGCGTTCCAGCAGGTGCGCCTCGGCATGGGCGAGGGCCTCGGCGGCCTGGTGGCCGAGACGGCCCGCCCGTACAGCACCGGCGACTACCGCGACGATCCGCGCTTCAAGCACACCGCCACCATCGACAGCGCCGTGACGGAAGAGGGCCTGCGGGCCATCCTCGGCGTACCGCTGCGGGTGGGGACCCGCGTCATCGGCGTCCTCTACGCGGCGGACCGCACCGCCCGCACCTTCACCCCCGACGAGATCGCACTGCTGTCCTCGCTGGCCGACCACGCCGCCATCGCCATCGACAGCGCCCGCCTGCTGGAGGAAACGCGTACCGCCCTGGTCGACCTCAACGCGGCGTCGCAGACCATCGAGGCCCACAGCCAGGCCATGCGGCGGGCCGAGGACGCCCACGACCGGCTGACCGACCTCGTGCTGCGCGGCGGGGACATCGCCGAGGTCGCGAACGCCATCGGCGCCGTGCTCCAGGGCGGGACCCTCATCCACGACGCGGAAGGAGCCGAACTCGCCCGGGCCGGGGCAGACCCCCGACCCCCCTCGGCGCAGGCCGTGGCGGCCTCCCGCGCCGGAGGGCGCGCCGTACCGGTCCAGGGCACCTGGGTGTGCGCCGTCCTCGCCGGCCACGAGCTCCTCGGCAGCATCGCACTGACCGGCCGCGCCGACCTCAGCGAGGCGGACCGCCGCCTCTTCGAACGGGCCAGCGTCGTCACGGCCCTGCTCCTGCTCCTGCGCCGTTCCGTCGAGGAGGCCGAGGACCGGGTACGCGGCGAGCTCCTGGGAGACCTGCTCACCCGGGCCGCGGACGCCACGAGCCTGTCGGCCCGCGCCCGTCGGCTGCGGCTGAACCTGAACCATCCCCACACGGTCTTCGTGCTGCACGCCGAGACGGCGCCGCGGCAGAGGCTGCTGTCCGCGGCCGCGCGCACCGCGCAGACCCGCAAGGGCCTGGCCGGATCGCACCACGACGAGGTGGTCCTCGTCCACCCGTCCGACACCCCCAGCTCCTGCGCGCGCTCCCTCGCCGAGGAACTGAGCCACGCCGTCGGCTCCTCCGTCACCGTCGGAGCGGCCGGCCCCGTCACCGGACCCGGGGGTTTCGCCGACGCCCACGCGGAAGCCCGCCGCTGCCTGACCGCGCTCCGTGCGCTGGGCCATCACGGCACCGGTTCCGCCCTGTCCGACCTGGGCTTCCTCGGTGTACTGCTGGGAGACCAGACGGACCTGGGCGGATACGTCCGCCAGACCGTGGGCGCCGTCATGGAGTACGACGCGAAACGCGGCACCGACCTCATGCACACCCTCCAGGTGTACTTCTCCGTCGGAATGAGCCAGTCCCGAGCCAGGGAGGCCCTCCACGTGCACATCAACACCGTGGTGCAGCGCCTGGACCGCATCGGACAACTCCTCGGCCGCGACTGGCAGACGCCGGAAAGGGTGCTCGAAATCCAACTCGCCCTGCGCATCGCCCGGATAGCGCCGACCCGTGCGTCCGGACCGCGCTGACCGACACCCGCGCACGTGTACGCGGCGGGCAAGCTCTGAACTTCCTCAAACCTGGCTTGGGAGGACATCCGGGCGGGGCATCCCCCGTACACAGATCGCGAACGGAACGGAACAACGGGGGTACGGCTCATGGAGTACGTGGTGATGGTGGGGCTGGTCCTCATCGTGCTGGCGGTCGCGGCGGTACGGACGGTACGGCCCGCTTCGCGGCGGCGCCGGTCCCGCTCCCGGGGCGGCGGCGGCGACAGCGGCGGCTACGGTTGCGGCGGCGGGTCCTCCTGCGGGGGCGGCTCCTCCTGCGGCGGAGGCGGCGGGGGCGACTGAACCCGTCCGATGCCGCGTTGGGGGTGGTTGGCCCGAATCGTTCCTGTGCCGATCCTGCGGGCTTCCTTAAGGGAGTTTGAAGAGCACCTCCGAACGGATCTTTTCGCTGGTCACCGCCTTAGGCTCAGCCGGAGCCACTTCCTCCCGTCTCTCTGTGAGGTGCTACCGGCATGAGCCGCAGCCAAACCCCCGGAACGCCGTCCCGCGTCGAAGTGCGCCGCAAGAAGGCGGTGCGCACACGCATCGTGCTGTCCCTCACGGCGACCGCGGCAGCGGTCGCGGTCGGCGTCGCGGTGGCGGACTCCGACGGCGGTACGCCGTCGGACCAGCGGGCCGACAGCGCCACCGGCGCGAAGTCCGGGGCGGCGGGCACGGACGGCGGGGCGGAGTCGGCGACTCCCACCGCGGCCCTCCCCACGATCACCGCCGACGCCGCGGCGGCCCCGGGCTCGCTCCCTCCGGAGACGCCCGGCGCCGACCCCAGCGCCTCCGCCGGTCCCACGAAGGCCGAGGTGCAGGAGAGCGCGCCCGCCGCGCCGGCTCCGCCGCAGACGCGCAAGCCCGTACGCACCGCCCCCGCGACGACCGGCGGGGGTTCCGGCGGTTCCGGTACCTCGGGCGGCTCGGGCGGCTCGGGCGGCAGCGGTGGTTCCGGCGGCGGTGCCTCGGACCCGTCCGAGTCCGCCGTCCTCGCCCTGGTCAACAAGGAGCGGGCGGCGGCCGGATGCGGCCCGCTGGCCGCGAACGCCAAGCTGAACACGGCCGCTCGGGCGTACAGCGACACCATGGCCCGCAGCGGAGTCATGTCCCACACCGGCCCCGACGGGTCCACCATGACCAGTCGGGTGGAGGCCGCCGGGTACAAGTGGTCGCGGCTGGGCGAGAACATAGCCCGGGGCCAGGCCGATGCCGACGCCGTGATGAAGGCGTGGATGAACAGCTCCGGACACAAGGCCAACATCCTCAACTGCGCCTTCAAGGAGATCGGCATAGGCGTCCACAAGGGCGACGGCGGCCCTTGGTGGACGCAGAACTTCGGGACGCCGAGCTAGCCGCCACGGGCGACGGGCTATGGGCCACGGGCTATGGGCCGCGGCGGCCGAGCCCGGTCCGGCCACAGGCCGTCGCCGTCCGCCGCCGCCCCCTCGACTCCCTTCCTCCGGCCTCCGCGTGCCTCCCCCCACACGCGCGTGAGGCCGGGCCCGCCGCGATCGGCCCGCCGGCCGGGCGGCACACGGCCTCCTGACCCGTACCCGGGTCAGGAGGCCGTCGGCGTCGGCGGCCGCCGTTCGTCCGTCCGCGGGCCCGTCCGGTCGCCGCCGTCGGGCGGATGCCGGGAGCCGGTGACGGGCGCTGCGGGCCGTCGGCCACTATGGGGCCGTGCCCCGAATTCCGCGCTACCTGCTCATATGGCTGTCGTGCACCGTCACCAGCGTGACCGCCGTGCTCGCGACGGTCCAGTTCGTGGTCGGATCGACCAGCCGTACGCCTCCGGTCGCACGGGCCGCCCCGGTGGTCATCGACTCGCCTCCCGCGTGGCTGCCGCCGCCGAGTCCCTCGCCGAGCGAGCCGCCGCCCACCCCCTCCGCGAGCGTCCCGCCCTCGGCGACCGAGCGGCCCTCGCCCTCGGCGTCCACCCCCGCCAAGACCTCCTCGACGGCCGGCCGGACCACCGCGCCGAAGCCCCCCGCCGTCGACTGCCAGGAGGGCGGGCCGGGCCTGCACACCATCCCCTCGCAGGGCGGCAAGGTGACGGTGCGGTACGGCAGTCGGGGCGTGTGCCTGATCTCCGCGATCCCCGGCCGCGGCTTCAAGACCTCCACGTCGCAGACCGCGGCCGACTCCCTCACGGTCACGTTCTCCGGCGCCGACCACCGGTCGACCGTGACGGCGACGATCACACCGTCGGCCAAGGCCACCGTCCGCGAAGCGTCCTTCTGAGCGGCCACACCGTTCCCGGACCGCGGTCGACCCGACCGATCCGCCCCCTTCGGCCCTCCTCGTAACTCCACGCCCGTTTCGGGGGATTCATCGGATGTGCCCGCCCCTCGCCCGAGTCCCGGTGAAGCGGAAGGTGAGGTCTTCCTTAGGGGAACCTCAAGATCGCGCGCACGCGGTCCCGGCGGCCCGGAGCGGTCCTATGCTCACGTCAGCCGAGCGGCCCCGGTGACCGGGACACGCTGCCCCGGGCGAACCGCCGGGCCGCAGGCCCCACCCCTCCGGAAGGCGTTCCCGCCTTTTCCGGAGTCCGCACCCGTTCGGGAAGGGTCTCCCGCCCTTCCCGGAGTCCGCACCGTTCCCGAGGTGGCCCCGCCATGAGCTCTCGCACACCCCGTCCCGTCCGGGCCGACCGCCGCACCCGGTTCCGCTCCGCCGCCCCGGGCGCGCGGCTGCCGCTGGTCGCCGTGACCGTGGCCGCCATGGGGCTGACCGCCGCGTGCGGGCCGTCCTCCCCGTCCGCGAGGTCCGCGGGGTCCGCCTCCTCGGCCGCGGCGCCGTCCCAGCTCCTCGCGTCCGAAACACGGTCCGCCACCGAGTCCGCCGAGGCGTCCCCGACCGCGTCGGCCTCCGCGTCGGCCTCCGCGTCGGCGTCCGCCACCGCCCCGCCCACCGCCTCGGCGAGCCCCTCGCGGGCCAAACCCGCCTCTCCCTCCGCCGCGCGGACGACCGCGCAGCCGTCCCGTACCTCCTCGGCCCCCGCGCCGGCGCGCATACCCGGGCCCGGCTACGACAGTTCGGCCGACGCCCAGAAGGCGGTCGACGCGGCTCTGCGCGCGGCCGAGGCCGACGGGAGGATGGTGCTGCTCGACTTCGGCGCCAACTGGTGCGGCAACTGCAAGGCGGCCGACAAGGTGTTCGCGCAGCCCCGGACCGCGGCGATCCTGGGAGCCTCGTACCACCTGGTCAAGATCGACATTGGCGGCAGCAACTCCACCGCCTCCGCCCTGCTGCGCAAGTACAGCCCCGGGGGCGGAAGCTACAAGATGCCCGTACTGGTCGTCGTCACCGCGTCCGGAACGGTGCGCACCGACACGCACCTCACGGGCAACCCCGCACTGACGCCGGAGGGGATCAACTCCTTCCTCCGCCAGTGGGCGTCATGAGAAGAGCGGGCCGCGCCCGTACCCCGGCCCCCGACTCCGTCCTCGCCGGGAGCCTCGCGGCGGTGCTGGGCCCCTCGCGAAGGACCCGCGCGGCCGCCGCCGTCCTCGCGCTGGCCGCACTCGCGGCGTGCGGCCCCCAACCGGCCGGGAAGGGCACCGCCGCGCCCACGACGCGCTTCAGCGAGAACGGCGTCACCGTCACGCTCACCGTGTCCGACTGGCGCGCCGGGAAGGGCACCTTGACGGCCGTCCTCACCCCCGACGAGGAGGGGTTCCACCTCTACAGCAAGGACCTGCCGCCCACCGGGATCGAGGGAGTCGGCAGGCCCACCACGATGGCCGTCACCGGAGCCCTCAGGGCGGACGGCCGACTGGCGGCCTCTGCCGAGGTGCGGACGATCAGCGTGCCCGGCGTCGAGACCCCGGTGCCCGTCTACCCGGACGGCCCCGTCACTGCCACCCTGCCCGTCAGCGCCGACGGCAACGGCGAGGCGACCGTACTGCTCGGGTACGCGAGCTGCAGCACGGAGGAGGGTTGCACCATCCCCGTCTCCGACCGCCCCGTACGTCTGCGCATCACCGAGGACGGCCCGGTGTTCGGCGCACCCTAGTGGTCGGGGCGCCCTGGACGGTGCCCCGCCGAACGGCCGCCCCCGCGGCAGGAGCGGCGGCCGCCTGCCGGACGACCCGCCCGCACCTCCCGGATCCAGCACCCTAAGGTGTCCCTCATGCCCAGCGTCCTGGTCGTGGAAGACGACCCCAGCATCCGCCAGTCACTCATCGAAGTGCTGACGGAGCACGGGTATGCCGTGCGGAGCGCGGGGGACGGGTTCGGCGCCCTGCGCGAGGTCACCCGGACACCCGTCGACGCGGTGGTCCTCGACCTGGGGCTGCCCGACCTCGACGGGGCGGACGCCCTGCGCATGATCCGCGGCATCTCCTCCGTCCCCGTCCTGGTGGCCACCGCCCGCGACGACGAGACGGAGATCATCAAACTTCTCAACGCGGGCGCCGACGACTACCTGGTCAAGCCCTTCTCGGGAGGACAGCTCATCGCGCGCCTCTCCGCCGTCCTGCGCCGCACCAGCCATGTTCCCCCCGCGCACGCGGTCGGCGGCGCGGGACAGGCCCCGGCGGCCGATCCGCTGCGCCCCGCCGTGGTGGGCGAACTGGCCGTGGACCCGGGCGCGCGCACCGCCTACCTGGCCGGACGTGAACTCCGCCTCACCCGAAGGGAGTTCGACCTCCTGGCCTTCCTCGCCCACCACACCGGCCAGGTCGTCTCCAAACGGCGCCTGCTGACCGAGGTCTGGCGCGAGCCGTACGTCGACGACCAGACCGTCGACGTGCACCTGTCCTCCCTGCGCCGCAAGCTCGGCGAACGCGCCGCCGCCCCGCGCTACCTGCTGACCGTCCGCGGCGTCGGCATCAAGCTCGTGGCACCGCGGTGAGGCGCTCCCTGGCCGGCGTGGCGCTCGCGGTGACGTCCATGGTCGCCCTCTCCTTCCTCATACCGCTCGCCGCACTGGTGATGTCGCTGGTCAAGGAGCAGAGCGTCACCGCGGCCGAGCAGCGGGCGGCCGCCCTGGCCCCCGTCCTCACGCTCACCACCGACAGGTCCGCCCTCCGGGAATCCGCCGCCAGCCTCGACGCCACCGAACACCTGGTCATCCATCTGCCCGACGCCCAGACCCTCGGCCGTACCCAGGCCCCCGCCGCCCTGCTCGAACGGGCCCGTCGCGGCCGGGAGTCCATCTCCCAGCAGATCCCGAGCGGCTGGATATGCCTGCAACCGGTGGTCCTCCCCGGCGACCGGGTCGCCGTCATCGAGAACTTCGTTCCCGAAGAAGAGCTGTCCCGCGGTGTCAAGGCCTCGTGGGCGGTCATGGCCCTGCTCGCCGTGGGCCTCATCGGCGGTTCCGTGCTGGTCGCCGACCGCCTCGGCGCGAAGGTCGTCAAGTCCTCGAAGAATCTCGCGCAGGCCTCGCGCGCCCTGGGGGAGGGGGACCTGGACACCCGCGTGGACCCCGTGGGCCCCAAGGAACTGCGCGACGCCGGCATCGCCTTCAACGCCATGGCGCACCGGATGACCGAACTGCTCGCCGTCGAACGCGAACTCGTCGCCGACCTGTCCCACCGGCTCCGTACGCCGCTGACCGCCCTGCACCTGGCGTCGGAACGCATGGCCGGCACCCCGGAGTCGGCCAGGGTCGAAGCGGCGGTCGGCGCACTGGAGACGGAACTCCAGGCCATCATCACCGCCGCACGCACTCCGCTCGCCGTGGGCCCCATGGGCCAAGGCCTGCTCGGCACCGAAGCCGGCACGTCCCGGCACACCACCGCGTCGGCTCCCGCCGACCCCCGCTGCGAAGCCGCCGACGTCGTCCGGCGCCGCACCGCCTTCTGGGCGGTCCTGGCGGAGCAGCAGGAGCGGCTCTGCTCCCTCACGATCACCCAGGAGCCGACGGCCGTCAGCCTCAGCGACGACGACGTCGCGGCCGTCGTGGACGCGCTCATCGGCAACGTCTTCCGCCACACCGCCCCCGGGACGCCGTTCGGCGTGCACGTCGTACGCACCGCCCAGGCCGTGGAACTGGTCGTCGAGGACGCCGGCCCGGGCATCCCGGAACCGGACCGGGCACTCTCGCGCGGCGGCAGCACCGGCTCCTCCGGTCTCGGCCTCGACATCGCCCGGCGGGCCGCGGCCGTCACCCGCGGCTCGGTGCGGATCGCGCGGGGCCCCCGCGGCGGCGCGCACATCACCGTCGTCTTCGCCCTCGCCCCGCCCCTCCCGTCCCAGCGGGGGCCGCGCGCCTCCCGCCGCCGCCCGGTCTGGCCCCTCAAGCGCTGACACCCCGCCACCCCGGCATCCCGCTTGCCCTCCGGCACCTCCACCGCGAACGACACCACCGCGCGTACCTTCCCCACCGCGGGCACCTTCGCGTCCCACAGGTACGGCTCGTCCAGCGGCTGGTCGTTGAGCATCGCGCGGGCGCGCCGCACTCCCGAGCGCGCACCAGCCGCGTCTGCGGCCCGGCTTCCTGCGGGCCTCGTACGCCTACGCCCCGTGCCTGCGCCCCGCGCCATTCCGGCAGTGCCGTGGAGGGGGCGTGCGCGGGGGCGCTGGTGCCGCGGTATGCACCTCGCGCTCCCTGCGCGGCTCTGGTGTGCCCGCCGGGGTGCTGCGTACCGTCGGTGGGGTGGGCCCGCCGGAAGGGGCCCGTCGGGCGGAGCCGTACAACCCGGGGGTGGATGGTGAGCCGATCGAAGGCGGAGCCGCACGCGGCGGAGGAAGGCCTCGTCGGTGAGATCGCCCGCGAGGTGGTGGAGCAGGTGGCTCCGCACGAGTTGGTGCTCTTCCACGCCGAGAGCACGGCCTACTTCCGTGATCCCCGCAGGGCGTTGAAGGCGGCGCGCAAGCGGGCGTCCGCGCAACCGAAGGACGAGCGGTTCGGCTTCGGGAGCGGTGAGCTGATCACCCTGGCGACTCCTTTCGTGCTCGCGATGGTCGAGACCGCGCTGGTCACCGTGGGCGCACACCTGATGCTGACGGCGACGGAGCGCGGCGCGGGCTCGGTACGTCCCCTGGTGCGACGCGTGCTGCGGCGCCCGGACCCGGCCGGCGCGGGGGAGCCGCCGGCCGACGAGGACGGCACCGCCGAGGCGGAACCGTGCCCGGCGGCCCGGGCGGGCGCCGACTCCGCGGCCCGCACGGCGGCCGAACCGGTGGCCGGCCCCGCGCCTGATGCGGCCGCCGCGGCGCCCGGCTCCACAACCCCTGCGGCGCCCGGTGCCCCGGCCGCTGCGCCGCTCGGCGCCGTGCCTGATGCGGCCGACGGCCCCGCGCCCGGTGTCGTCGACGGGTCCGCCCGCCCCGCCGTGGCGGCTGCGGCGGCGCTGCCTCCCGCCGTCATCGCGGCCGTACGGCAGGCGGTGTACGAGCAAGCCCTGCGGTTCGGCATCGACGAGGACGGATCCCGTCTGCTGGCCGACGCCGTGATCGGCGCCCTCACCGCATAGCCGAGTCCGCCCACCACCCCTCGGGGGCCCGAGATGCCGACGCCCGCCACACCGACGGTTCCCGCCCCGGCGGCCGCGCCGGCTCCGTCCGGCGTTCCTTCCGGGACGACCTTCCGGTTCCTCCTGCTGATCACCGCGCTGCTGGGCGCGTCCGTCTTCGCCTACAACACCGTCTACCTGGCCTTCGCACCCGGCGCCGACCGGGCGCGGTCGGTCTACGAGCAGTGTGCCTCGGCAGCCGGCCGGACCGGGGGAACGGCCCGGCCGTGCACTTCCTCGATTCCTTCCTCACCTGCACCGCCGAGTACGAGCGCACGAAGGCTCCCTGGGTACTGGCCGGGATCGTCCTCCTCCTGGCCCTCGCGGGGCTGCTGTACTGGGCGGACCCACACGTGCACGTACGCAGGCACGACCTGGCCGACTTCGTCCCGGAGGCGGACGCCGAACACGCGGCCCTCGTAAGCCGCTTGCACGAGCTGGTGGCCGAGGCGGGTCTGCGGCGGCCGCCCCGCTTCCTCATGCGCCGGTCCTCGGCCGCGGTCGCGGCCCATGCTTTCGGGCGGGCGGGCCGGTACGTCGTGGCCCTCGACGCGGGGCTCGTCACCCGCTTCCGCGCGGACCCCGCGCGGCTTCGCGCCCTGGTGCTGCACGAGTTGGCGCACCTGCGCAACCGGGACACCGACATCGAGTGCCTCACCCGCGCGCTGACCTACGCCTTCCTTCCGCTGGGCGTGCTCCCCCTGGCCGCGGGAGTGATCGGCGCCGCACCTGAGGACGCGTCGGGCATCGCGATGCGGGCAGCGGTCCTGCTGGGCCTGGTCTTCCTGACCTCTCAGTCCGTGCTGAGGACGTGCGAGTACGCCGCGGACGTGCGCGCGGCCTCGTGGGACGGGGTCCGCGAGGACCTGCTGGCCGCGATCGCGGCGACGGACGACCGCCGCCCGTGGTGGCAGCGGCCGCGCCGCGCGCATCCCACCACCGAACAGCGGATCCGCATGGTGCACCATCCGGACCGGCTGTTCCGGATCGGATTCTGGGAGTGCTGCGCGGCCGGACTGGCCGCCATGGGCGCCATCAGCGGATTCCTGATCCTGTGGTGGCTCACGGCCCACGAGGCCGACCCGCTGCACAGCCGGTGGGCGGCGGCGCTCGCGGTCTCGCCGGCCATCGCGGCCGTCATCGGCCTCGGGGCGTGGCGTACGGCCCGGCGGTCCGAACGTACCGTCCGGGACACCGTGTTCCCCGCACTCGGCCTGGCGGTGGGACTCGTCCTCGGCCGGCCCCTCGCCGTGGACAGCGCGGTGGGGGCGGCCTCGTCCTGGGCACCCCCCTCCGGCGGCGCGGTTGCCGCACTCCTGGCGCTGTCCCTGGCCGTCGTGCTCGTTCTCTTCGCCTGGTGGGCGACTCGGACCGCTGCCGCCTGGGGGCCACCGGCCGCACCACGGCGCCGGGTGTGGACGGCGGGCTGGGCCGCCTCCTCGCTGGTGCTGTCGGTCGTGATCGCGTCGTGGATGGTCCTCACCGACACCGCGGACTGGCTCGGCACCCTCACGGACGGGGTCCGCGCCGACCACCGAGCCGTCGCGCAGGTGGCGCCGGCCGGCCCGTACTGGCTCTGGGCGGCCGTGCACCATCCACTGCTCCTGCGCTTCGCCCAGTGGACCCCGCTGGTGCCGGCGCTCCTCGTGGTGTGGGCGGCGCCGCTCACCGCGCACCTGCGGCCTCTCCCGCGGTCGGCCGGCACGCGGGGGAGCGCGGCCTACAGCACGACGGGCGACCGGGGCGCCTGGCCCTTCGTGGTCACCGTGGCCTGCCTGGCCGCCACCGCGGCCTTCGTCGGCGGGACTCTCGTCTCCCGCCTCCTGATCCACTCCGGCATCCCCGAGAGGACCCGTACGATGAACGGCTTCTTGCTCGCCTTCACCCACGGAAACCTCGTAGCTGCCATGCTCGTGCAGGGCCTCGTGGCCGTCGCCACGGCGGCCCTGCTCGTACGACGGCACGGCCGGGCGTCCGCCCTCTACGGGCTCGTGGCCGCCTTCCTCACCGGGTGCCTGGTGACGGCCGTGTTCTTCGGCGGCGTGCTGGCCGCCGGCTGCGTCGATGCGCTGGCCCTGCGCCCCGCCGCCTGCGGCGGGGTCTCGCTGCCCCTGGTACGCAACACCTTGCTGCGGATCCTCGTGGGAGGTACGGCCTGCTCGCTGATCGCGGTCACGGCGGGAGCGGTAGCCCTGGCCGTACGCCGCCGGGTCCGGCCGCAGCCCTCCCCGACGCGGCCCGTGAGCGGGACGGCGTACGGCCGGAGCGGGCCGACCGGGCGCCGGATCGGCCTGACGGCGCTGCTCCTGGCGGGAAGCGTGACGGTGTTCGCCTGCACCACGGACACGACGGACCGGTCCTTCGAACGGCCGGCGGGCGGGATCGAAGAGGTCCGTTCCGCCTGCCGGCAGTACGACGAACTGCTGGGCTCCCTGGACGCGCTCACCACCGCCGAGGTGCACACCCGGTTGGACGAGGCCGCTCAGTCGGCCGTGCGGGGCGGGGAACCCGAGCTGGCGATCGACTTCATGGAGCATTTCAAAGCAGCCCTGGAAGGCGATGGGGCAGCGTTCGAAAACCGGGGAGAGCGCATCCATCAGACGTGCGGTGCCGTCGGGGTCGTTCTGGTGAACCTTCCCTGAACCGGTGGCGGAACCGGCCCGGGGAAATCATCCGCGCACCATCCGCGCACCCGCTGGACCCGATTCAGAGGTCGCCACCGGTCTGCCGCACATAACTCACCCCGTCGAGCACGAGATTTTCGAACGTATAGCCGTAACCGGCGTCGAATTCACTCACTGACCAGCGTGAATACCTGAGGGGGCCGCCCGGCACGTGAAGAACCATGGATGAATTCCCGACGACAGCGGGGCCGGTCAGGACCCGGCCGTTGTTGTAGCGCAGCACCACGTACCCGTCCGCGGTGAAGACGATCCGGGCGAGCCGCGCGGACTCCTTGGCGTCTCCGTCCCACTCCCCGACCAGCGCGGGAGGCACGTAGCCCCGCGGCAGAACCGGCGCGGACGGCGCGGGCGGCCGGACGGGCGGCGGGGCGGGCGGCGGGGCGGGCGGGCGGACATCGGGAGGGGCCGAGACGCTCGGATTCGGCCCGGGCCGGGGGGCCGCGTCGGGCAGTTCGTCCGTCGGCGTGAGCGGGGTCTCCGCGGGCGGGCCCGGCTCCATACGCTGATGGGGCTCCCCGCATCCGGTGGCGAGCGCAGCCGTACAGATCACCGCGAGAGCAGTCCGCTTGAACAGCATCCTCATGGACATCAATTCCCCCGGATCTCTGTGCGATGCGATGCCGCAGCACGCGGAAGACGAACCCCTGAGAGCGTACTCCCGCCAGAATTCCGTAGGGAAGGCGTATTTCGACAATCGACGTGATGGGGCGGTCCTTTGCTGCTCCTGACGTCAAAACCGACGAGGAGGCAGCGGTCCGCGCGCCGCCGTCACCTGACGCCCTCGTCCTGGCGGTTTCCTTGAGCCGGCAGGACGCCCGCATGCGTGCAGGCGAACTCGGTCGTGGGGGCGAGCGTGCGGCGCAGGAGGTCGCGGGTTGCGGGCCGCAGGGTCTGGGTGCTGCGCCAGGCGATACCCGGGTAGCGGGACCGCAGGTGCGACAGTGCGCGGGTGCCGAGCCCGGCGGAGTGGAGGTCTTCGTCGATGTCGATGCCGGTGATCACGCCCTCGGCGCACATGTCGCAGGTCCGGTAGTGGACCTGGCCGACGACCCTGCGGATGTGGACCAGCAGGAGCCGCTCCTCCCCGGGGCCGCGATCGCCGGGGATGCGGGTGGAGAGGAACTCGATATCGCGGTAGGCGATGAGCCTGCGGCGCAGCCGCCTGATGAACCCCCGGCGGCGCCGGTGCTTCGCTCCCTGCGGGAGCGCCTCGGCTTCGCGCGCGGAACGGGATCGAAAGGGGGCGCTCGTCGGACGTGCGTGTTCTCCGGACATGGGTCCCGTGTACCCAGCCGGCGGCGGCTGACCCAGGGAGTGTGCGATCGAGGCCGGCGTCGGCGGGCGCGGCTCGACGCCGCGGGGCACCGACCGGCTCCCGAGCCGCGGCCGAGCGGTGCCGCATCCTCCACGGGTCAGAGGGCGGGGCTGGGCCCGGGCAGACCGGTCGCGAAGGTGGTGACGACGGTCTTGCCGCCGCGGTGGAAGCGCACGTCCGTCCTGTCGGCCAGGGTGTTGGTCAGGCGCCACCCGAAGCCGCCCGGAGCGGTCGGCGCCCAGGGGCGTTGGCGGGGCGGACGGGAGGAGCGGTCGGATACTTCCACGGTGACCGTGCCGGGCCGGGCGGTGATCCGGAACCCGGTGACGCCCCCGCCGTGACGCCGGGCGTTGGAGACCAGTTCGCTCACCACCACCAGTACGTCCTCCACCTTGTCGGCAGCGGCCTCCACGTGGGACAGGATCCGGCGGGCCATCTCCCGCGCCTGCCCACAACTCACGTCCCCGGGCGGACCGGGCTCGATGCGGTAGGACTCCTTGGAGCTCATAGCTGGCGGTTTCCCCGGCTTCCGGGCCGTAAGCAGCCGCACCGCCGACCCGTTCGGGCGATTCCCTCGGGGCGGGGGCTGCCCGGTGTCACGTTTCTGCGGTGAAACGCTGCCCCCGGGCGGGTGAGCGCGCGGGCAACCCCTCGGGCCCGGACCGCCGGGCAGGCTACAAACCTCGCGTGATCAGGAACCTGCTGCGCAGCGCGCCTGCGCTCCTCCTCGTGCTCGTGCCTCTCCTTCCCACCCCGGCGTCGGCCCTCGCCGCCCGCCCGGCGGCGGCCGTCCCGCCCGACCCGATCGTCTTCGTCCACGGCTGGAACTCGGACGGCTCCGTATGGGAGACCATGGCCGGACGCTTCCGTGCCGACGGGTGGCCGGCCGACCACCTCGACCAGTGGACCTACGACGCCACGCAGTCCAATGCCACGACCGCCGAGCGGCTCGCCGACGAGATCGAGCGGGTACGGGACTCCACGGGCGCCGCCAAGGTCGACGTCATCACGCATTCGATGGGCGGGCTGTCCTCCCGGTACTACCTCAAGAACCTGGGCGGCACCGCGAAGGTCGATGCGTGGGTCTCCCTCGCGGGACCCAACCACGGTACCGAGACCGCACGGTGGTGCGGTGGCGCGCCATGCGTCGAGATGCGACCGGGATCCGCATTCCTGAACGCCCTCAACGCGGGTGACGAAACCCCCGGCCCACCTCGCTACGCCACCTGGGGCTCACCGTGCGACGCCGTCGTCAACCCCCGGAGCAGCGTGGCTCTTTCCGGAGCCGGCAACCGTACTACCGCCTGCCTGGGACACGGTGGGATGCGGACCGACCCGACGGTCTACGCCGAGGTCAAGGGACACGTCCAGTAGGCCGCTCGGCCCGCGCCGCAGGGGGCGTCACCGCGCAGGGTTCGGCCGGCGCGTCCGTCGGGGGCATGGAGCGGGAACGCGGGGGCAGGGGCGCGGACGGGGGAAGGGCTCCCCGGGCAGAGCCGGTGCGGTCGTCCGGCCACCCGTGAACAGAAAGGCTCCTTTCGTGTCGAAAGTCGAAGAGTCCGTCGAGGTCGATGTCCCCGTGCGTACCGCCTACAACCAGTGGACGCAGTTCGAGTCGTTCCCCCATTTCATGGAGGGGGTGGAACGCATCGAGCAGCGCACCGACACGATGACCCACTGGGTGACGAAGATCGGCGGCGTCGCCAAGGAGTTCGAGGCGGAGATCACCGAGCAGATCCCCGACGAGCGGGTCGCCTGGACGACGTTGGGCGGAGAGGTCAAGCAGGCCGGTGTCGTCACCTTCCACCGCCTGGACGGCGACAAGTGCAAGGTGATGCTCCAGCTCGACTACGACCCCGAGGGCTTCACGGAGAACGTCGGCGACAAGCTCGGCTTCGTCAAGCGGAGGGTCACCGGTGACCTCAAGCGGTTCAAGGAGTACATCGAGGACCGCGGCCGCGAGACCGGCTCCTGGCGGGGCGAGGTCTGATTCCGATCCTCCGGCGGCTCAGCGCCGCCGACCGCACGGGGCCCCGGGGACGTGACGTCCCCGGGGCCCCGTCGCGCGCGTCCGGCCGCCGCTGGCGGGCGGCTTCTGCAGGCTGGACCGCACTTCGCCGCGCCGACGACATGACGCGCGCTCGCCGCGGTCCGCCGTTCGCGGGCGGGTGCCTGGTAGCGTCGCACGTCCTTGATCGATGACGGAGGAGACGGCCCCATGCCCGAGGACCTGGCCACCGACAGCATCCGGAAACTGGAAGACGTCGTGGCGTCGAGCACTCTGCCGGAGCACACCGTCGGGCTGCTCCGCGTCTCCCTCAGCCAGGCCCGGACGGCGCAGGCGGCGGGGCATACCCAAGAGGCCCTCACCATCGCCAACCAGGCCCTCCAGACGGCAGAGAACGCTTCCGAGGACCAGTAGCGCGGTACGCCGGGCCACCGGACCGGGGATCCGGGGTGCCGCCCCGCACAGCCGGCGCCCGCACAGCCGGCGCCCGCGCAGCCCGGCGTCCGATCAGCCCGGAGAACCGGGGCTCGTCAGCCGAGGGACCTGAGGTCGGCGGCGCGGGTGCCGGCGGGTTGGAGGTCGGCGTACGGGTGCAGGCGGGCGCCGCCGGTGCCGTTGGCGAGGGTCCGTACCGGGGCGGGTTCCTGGGCGGGTTCCTGGGCGGGGGTGGGGGCGAGCCGGCTCTGGCCGAGGAGGGCGAGGACGGCCTCGGGCCCGTGGTCGCGGCGGGCGGCGGCGAGCTCTTCCAGGTTCCACACCACCCGGCCGACGACGGTGCGGCGCGGGCCGCGGGCCTCGACCGTGCCGCGTACGAGCAGAAGCCCGGAGTGGAAGACGGTGTGGGCGACGGCGTCGTGGCTGTCCTCGAAGAAGGCGATGTCGACGAGCCCGGTGCCGTCCTCCAGGGTGATGAAGATGACGCGCTTGCCGGACGGGATCGGCGGGGTCTGGGTGGAGGCGCGTACGCCGGCGACCAGGACCCGCTGCCCGGGTCGCATCGTCTTGAGGTGGGCGGCGTCGGTGGCGCCGACCTCGCGGAGCAGCCGGTGGTGGTGGGTCATCAGGTGCTGGGACACGTCGATGGACAGGACGTCGATCTCCGCGGTCAGGGCTTCGCGGCTGGTCATCTCCGGGAGCCCGGACGGCTCGGCGGTGACCAGTTCGCCGCCGAGGGGGAGCTGTCCGTCGGCGGGCCGGGCCCGGGCGTGGGCGTGGAGCTCGGTGGCCTGGAGGAGGAGGTCGCGGCGGGTGAGCGGACCCCGCAGCGGGTCGAGGGCGCCGATCCGGATGAGGTGCTCGGCGATCGGCAGGGCCGGCCGGGCGCGCTGCCAGAGGTCTTGGAGGCCCTGGTAGGGCTGGCCGGCCGCGATCCGGGCGACCTGGTCCTCGCTGATCCCCTTCACCGAGGACAGCGACAGGCGCACCCCCCACACCCCGCCCTCGGTCCGCTCGATGCGGTGGTCGGACTTCGAGTGGTTGACGTCGACGGGCAGGAGCGGGACGTCGTGGCGGCGGGCGTCGGAGACGATCACCCGGGCGGGCCACATACCCGGGTCGTGCTCCAGCAGCCCGGCGTAGAGGGCGGCCGGGTAGTGGGCCTTGAGCCACGCCGACTGCAGGGCCGGGACGGCGAAGGCGACGGCGTGCGCCCGGCAGAACCCGTACGCCCCGAAGCCCTTGATGACGTCCCAGACCTCGTCGAGGACGGCGGGGGAGTAGCCGCGGTGGCCGGCCTCGTGCCGGAACCACGCCTCCACCCGCGGCAGCCGTTCCTGGTCGCCGAGCGCGCGGCGGGCGACCTCGGCGAGGGCCCGGTCGCATCCGGTGAGGACGGCGAACATGTCGATGATCTGCTCGTGCCAGATCGTCACCCCGTAGGTGGAGGACAGGACGGGGACCAGGTCGGGGTGCGGGTAGCGCGGGGCGGCGCCGTGGCGGGCGGCGATGTAGAGGGCGGGCATGCCGCCCCTGACCGGCCCCGGTCGGAAGAGGCTGATGTCGGCGACGACGTCCTGGACGTCGCGCGGTTGGAGCCGGCCGACGAGGTCCTGCTGGCCGGGGGACTCCAGCTGGAACATACCGACCGTGTCGCTCCTGCGGATCAGGTCGAAGGCGCCCGCGTCCCCGAGGGGTACGTGGTCGGGGTTGTCCAGATCGATCTGGCGGCCGGTCGTGCGGCGGATCTCCTTGACGGCGTGCGCCATCGCGGACTGCATCCGCACCCCGAGCACGTCCAGCTTGAGCAGGCCGAGGTCTTCCACGTCCTCCTTGTCGGCCTGCACCATCGGGTACCCGCCGGGCGTCGGCTGGACCGGCAGCCGCTCCAGCAGCGAGGAGTCGGAGAGGATCACCCCGCACGGGTGCATCGCGATCCCGCGCGGCAGCTTGTCGAGGCCCTCGGCCAGTTCCCACAGCGGACCGAACGTGTCGGCCTCGGCGGCGAGCGGCTTGAGCTCGGGCAGGGTGGCGAGCGCATCGCGGATGTCGCAGGCCCGGATGTGCGGGAAGGACTTCGCGATCCGGTCGATCACCTGGGGCGCGATGCCGAGGGCGAGCCCGGTGTCGCGCAGGGCGTGCCGGGCCCGGTAGGTCTCGGGCATGCCGGTCACCGCGACCCGCTCCGTCCCGAACCGCTCGATGATCCGGTCGTAGACCTCCAGCCGGCGCGCGGA
This sequence comes from Streptomyces sp. NPDC055254, assembly GCF_053606025.1. Taxonomy (NCBI): domain Bacteria; kingdom Bacillati; phylum Actinomycetota; class Actinomycetes; order Kitasatosporales; family Streptomycetaceae; genus Streptomyces; species Streptomyces sp. NPDC055254. The sequence continues at coordinate 198,837 of NZ_JBSGQV010000009.1, forward strand.
CTCCACGTCGACGTCGATGTCAGGCAGCGACGACCGCCGGACGCTGAGGAAGCGCTCGAAGAGCAGGTCGTGGTCCAGCGGGTTCGCCGTGGCCACGAACAGCGCGTGGTTGACCATCGAGCCGGCGCCCGAGCCCCGGGCCGCGACCCGGATGCCCAGCGCGCGGACGTCCGCGACGACCTGGGCGACGGCGAGGAAGTACGGCTCGTACTCCAGCTTCCCGATCACGCCCAGCTCGTGCTCCAGCCGCTCCACCGCGCGCCGGTCGCCGTCCAGGCCGCGCGCGAACATGCCGTCCGCGCACCGTCGGCGCAGCAGCCGCATGGCGCCGCCCGGCCCCGGTTCCGCGCCCACCACCTCCGGCTCGGGGAAGTGCGGCCGCCCCAGCCCCAGGTCGGCGACCGGGTCCACCGCACACTGCTCCCCGGTCCGTACCGTCTCCGTGAGGAGCGCGGCCGCGCGGCCCGGCCCGGCGCCGGCCGCCCGCGCGATCCGCTCCGCCGCCGCTCCCATGGCGGCGGGGTCCTTCAGCCAGCGCTGCCCGCTGTCCAGCCGGCGGCGGTCGATCGGGCGCAGCAGCCGGGCCGCGTCGAGGACGTCGGCGGTCCGGTGCTGGGCGGGGTCGGCGTAGCGGACGGCGTTGGTCAGCACCGCGCGGATGCCGAGCCGGTCGGCGAGACCGAGCGTACGGGCGGCCAGCCGCAGCGAACCCGGGCCGGTGCCGGGCAGGTCCCACCACACCGTCTCCAGCCGCAGGTTCGCCCCGGCCACCTCGCGCCACGGGGCGATCAGCTCCTCGGCGAGGTCCGGGCGGCCGGCCGCCAGCGCCCGTACCGGCTCCGACACCGGACCCAGCAGCACGGTGAGGTCCTGGTCCGCGTACCGGCCGAGCGTCTCCCAGGACACCACCGGCGGACCGTCCGCCGCACCCGCGTGCGCGGCGGACACCAGCCGGCACAGCCGCCCCCACCCCGCCCCGTTCCGCGCCAGCAGCGTGACCCGCAGCCGGGGCTCCAGCACGTGCGCGCCACCGCGCGCCGGCGTCCGCGTACGGGTACCGGGGCCCTGGCCGGCCGGAGCCCAGGGGGCGACCGCGACGTCGACGCCGAAGGCGGGGCGGACCCCGGCCTCGGTCGCGGCCTTCGCGAACCGCACCGCGCCGGTGACGGTGTCCCGATCGGTCAGCGCGAGCGTCCCGATCCCCCGCTCGGCGGCACGTCGCACCAGGTCACGGGGGTGCGAGGCCCCGTAGCGTGCCGAGAAGCCACTGGCGACGTGCAGGTGTACGCCGCATCCCATCGCCGACCTCCCGTCACACGTGTTTTTCAGCCGCCATGGCTGAATCTCTCCCTCCAAGGTATCGAACATAATTCGAACACGACGAGTCGCCCACTCCGCGGCAGAATCCGACGTCGCGCATGTGCCTGAGCGTTTTACTTGGCCCCTGAGCGCTCTAGTTGGTTCTGACCGCTCTTCCGTGATGCCTACGGCTGAAGGAGGACGCGGGCTCTGAGCAGAGCGAACGAGGCTCGACCGTACATTTGCCGTTTGATCGTTTTGCTTCTGTTGACGTGGCCCTCGACGATGCCGGAGCTGTAGGACAGGGTGAGGCCGGCGGTGACGGCACGCAGGTCCTGGCGGATGGAGTCGGCGAAGATGCCGATGGCGTCCGGGCCACCCAGCTCGGCCTTCTGAATCCAGTCCCGCAGCAGGTGGCCGCGGCGATGGCGGAGCATGTCCGTGAACTCCCGCGCGAGGTCACAGGCCGAAGCGATCTCTGGGCAGGCGTTCCGGACGGTTTCCAGCTGGGCGACTTCCAACGGGCTGAGCGTCTCCTCGGACCGCATGATCCATGACGTGATGTCGCGAGGACTGGGTGTCACCGCCCGGACGGGGATCGCGACGACCTTCCGTATGCCCGCCACGTAGCGGTTCACGACGTGGTATCCACCGGTGTAGCCGAGGGCAAACACCTCGCGATAGAGCTGCATCGAGCTGGTGCAGCCTGCCTCAGCCTCGATACGTTCCATCCGAACATCCAACCTCAGACCCGCCCTCATCTCCAGGCGTAGTCGTCGTGGAAGCGCGGTCAGAACGCTTCGCCTGGCCAGCTGTGCACGACGATTGGCCACCTCCGCTGACCTGGGGGAATGCTTCCCTCCAGCCTGAAATCTCGTCGATCTCATCGCGGGGTGATGCCTACGCTGCCTCCATGGCTAATTCGAAGACCGCCGCGACCGACTGCGACAGGCTGGTTCAGCTCGTGGCGCCGCCGGCCGGGCCTGTGGACGCCCACGGGGACTGGGCCGTCGTGGAGGCCGTGATCGGTACCCGGCTGCCCGACGACTACAAGCGACTCGTCGAAACCTACGGCTGGGGAGAGTTCTGCGACTTCCTCTACCTTCGGACGCCGTTCGGTACGAGCAAGCACAACGGCATCGAGTGGCAGAGCGCCCACCCCACGGAGTCTCCAGAACAGGACCGCGAGCGCTACCCGTATCCGCTGCACCCGGCTCCGGGCGCGCTGCTGATCTGGGGCACCACGATGGATGCCGACCGCCTGTGCTGGCTCACCGACGGGGCTCCCGAGAAATGGCCCGTCGTGGTGTGGAGCAGCGAGGGCTGGTACGAGACGCATGCCGTGGGCGCGGCCGAGTTCATCGAGAGCTGGGCCTGCGGACACGTCGGCTCCGGACTGCTCGCAGACATGGAGCCGGGCCTGGCACCATGGTTCAACGCCTTCCGTCCTCGCACCCACCGGTGCCTACGCCTGTCCGAAGGCCCCTTCTCCCACCCCGAGCGCCTGGAGCTCCTGCGCGAGGCACTGGCTCCCACCACCGACCGGGGCTCGTGGCGCTCCCAGCACGACGAAATGGGACAGGATCACTTCGCGACCGTCGATGCCGACTGGTTGCTCACCTACGACGCCTCCCGCCCCCACCAAATCCGGATCGACTTCCCACCCGAAGACAGCGGACAGGTCCAGCAGCGCCTCTTCGCCGCTGTCCACCGCATGGGGTGCGAGGTTCTTCAAATCACGACTGCGGCCGGAACGTCACTACCGGCCTGGGACACGGCCACGGACGAAGACGAGGAGTAGCAAGAGAGCTTCGACCGTGAGCACAAGCCCGGCCAACTGAACCACTCACTGGCCAACTGAGCGGTTCCGACCGCATTTCCGTGGGGGCCCAGCCTTCTGCTGGCCTCGCATTCTTCCCCGACAGAGCCCCGCGCTGCTCAGGTGGATACGCCAGACAGCCGGCCTGGACGCGGGCCGGCTGTCTAGCGTAGCCATCACGGAAGAGCGGTCAGAACCAACTACGGCGCTGAGTCACAGCGCATGTGACTGATTCCCAATGACCGTTGTCAAGCGTCGAGGGTGACTACGGGGTGGCTGATGTCATGCCGATGGCACGGCGGAACCTTGCCCACGGAGAGGTCGGCGAGGTGGAGCCGGAAACCTCGTCAGGAGAGCTGGTCTCCCGTGATGTAGCGATCCGCTCTGCTCGGTAATCGTGAGCGTCTCCGCGGAATGCGACGGCGTCCTCCCCGATCCCGACTGCCTCCAGGAGGGTGTCCAGAGCCTTGTCGGCTTGCTCGTGCGGCTGGGTGAGCCAGACATACGAAACGCCGAGCGGATTGCCGTCGTGCTTGCTGATCGCGAAGCTGAAGCCTTCCAGTCGGAACAGAACGACATCGAGCTCGTCCAGCCCGTCCCACGACCGCTCCACGTGCAGACGTAGCCGCTGAGCCACCGGCTGCACCGACAGCGCCAGCGCTCCGATCATCTGGAACAGCGGAGCGGAGTGCTCCCAGACGCTGTACTGGTAGGCGGGGTTTTTGCCGGTGTAGTAGGACGGTTCTGTGGCCGGCTGCCAGTCGGACTCAGGCCCCGGGACCTCGACCTCTGTCACAACAGCTCCTCACCGCGGCCTCCAGCAAACTGGTGATCAACCTACCTTCGCCGGGTCGGCCAACGTTATGCGGCGCCGGTCAGGCCCGGTTGCGGTGGCTGGGCCGTCCATTGGCGTTGGTCGCGGATGAGGGCCCACAGAACGTCGAGGCGGCGGCGAGCGAGGGCGAGAATCGCCTGCTTGTGGCTCTTTCCCTCGCCTCTCTTCCGGTCGTAGAAGGTTTTCGAGGTGGGGCAGAACCGGGCGGCGATCTGAGCAGAGAGGTAGAAGACGCGCAGGAGTCGGCGGTGGTAGCGGTGTGGCCGGCGCATGTTGCCGCTGATGCGACCGGAGTCCCGTGGAACCGGTGCGAGGCCCGCAACGCCGGCGAGGCGGCCGGCGCTGCCGAAGGCGTCCATGTCCCCGCCGGTGCAGGCGATGAACTCCGCCCCCAGCAAAGGGCCCATGCCAGGCATGCTGAGGACTACTTCCGCGTGGCGGTGCTCGCGGAAACGGACCGCGATCTGAGCGTCAATGTCAGCGATCTCTTCGTCCAGGGCCAGTACCACCCTGGCCAGGGTGTTCACCACGGCCGCGGCAGTTCTCTCCCCGGCCACGGCGGTGTGCTGAGCCTGCCCCGCGGCGACGGCAGCATCGGCTAGGGCTTGGGCGCCACGGACTTTGCGGTTCTTCAGCCAGGTCGCGAGCCGGCTCGGGCCGACCCGCCGCACGGACCTCGTCCGTGACCGCACCCGGGCCATCAACCGCCTGCGCTCCACGCTGACCGGCATGTTCCCCACCCTGGAACGCGTCCTCGTCCTCACCAGCGCCGGCCCGCTCATCCTCCTCGACGGCTACCAGACCCCGGCCGCGATACGGCGCATGGGCACCGCCCGGCTGACCCGCTGGCTCCGCGCCCGAGGCGTTCGCAGCCCAGAGGAGCTCGCCACGAGGGCAGTCGAAGCCGCCGACCAGCAGCACACGGCGGTCCCGGGCGAGGCGGTCATCGCCCAGCTGGTGCGGACCCTCGCCGCCGACGTGCGGGTGCTGAACGAGAAGGTCGCGGAGATCGACCGGCTCATCGAGGACCGCTTCCGCGCCCACGACCTCGCGGAGATCATCACGAGCATGCCCGGCATAGGCCCACTCCTCGGCGCCGAATTCCTCGCCGGAGTCGGCAGTGACCTCAGCTTCTTCGCGACTCCGGACCGGCTCGCCACCTTCGCCGGGCTTGCACCAGCGCCGCAGGACTCAGGGAAGAAGAGCGGCAACCTCCCCGACCTCGCCACTACCACCGCGGCCTCCAGCGCGTCTTCTACATGTCCGCCCTGACCAGCGTTCGCTACGACCCCAACTCCCGGACCTTCTACGACCGCAAACGAGCTGAGGGGAAACGCCATACCCAGGCCGTGATCGCCCTTGCCCGCCGCCGCGTCAACGTCCTATGGGCCCTCATCCGTGACCGCCGCCTCTACGAGCTCACGCCGCCGCCTGTCACGCCGCCGCCTGTCACAGCGTCGCCCTGATCGTCGGCCAACGCTTGTCGGCGTACGCCTGAACGTGCTCAACCCCGTACAGGTGAACGTGCTCAGTTGATGATGCGCTGACCAAGGGTTCTCGCCAGCCCGCAAAGGACCGTCGACGGCGTCAGGCAACCGGGCACTTCTCATGCCACCTTGATGACGACCTTGCCCGAGGCATGACCGTTCTCGACGGCGGCGAGGGCAGCCGGTGCATCGGAGAGCGGATGGACCGCGGTGATTACGGGTGCGAGGACTCCGTCGAGGGCCAGCCGGGCCGACCGCTCCAGGCTCTCGCGGTCGACGCGACGCTCGACGAAACGCCCACCGAGATCGGGCACAGACGTATCACCCACAGCAATGACGTTGCGAGGATCCCGGGCCAGCGGAGCGACCATCCGCAGCGCGGTGCCTCCGACCAGGTCGACGATCCCGTCGAAGCCGCCCGGAACCAGCACGCGTGCCGCGACGGCGACATCCTCGGCGGTGTAGTCGATGAACCGCACCCCGATGCCCTCGGCGTGCTCGCGTTTGGCCGCACTTCCGGTGCCGATCACGCGCAGCTCGCGCCCGATCGCCAGTCGGGCGACGGCAAGGCCGACCCCGCCCCCGACCCCGTTGACCAGGACTGTGGCGCCCGCCGGGAGTCCGAGCTGGTCGAGCACGTCCACCGCGGTCGTCCCGGCCACTGGCAACGTTGCCGCCACGGTCGCGGACAGACCCGCCGGGATGCGCGCGGTGTTCGGCGCGGACAGCACCGTCGTCTCGGCATAGGTGCCGCCACCGGTCAGTGCGAAGCCGAAGACCGCGTCGCCCACCTCAAGCCCGTCGACGTCCTCGCCCCGGGCAAGAACGGTTCCGGCAGCCTCCATGCCCAACACGCGGGGAAACGGACGCCCGCCGTCGAGCCCGTCGACCAAACCTGATCGCAGAACGTGGTCGAGGGGATTCACGCCGGCGACGTCGACCCGGATCAGCACCTCACCGCGACCGGGTACGGGATCAGGACGATCGAAGAACTCCTGCACCCCGGGCCCGCCATACCTGTGAAAACCCCATGCCTGACCCATCTTCAGCCGCCTCTCGTATGACCAACCCGGTGACTCCGGGCGCTGTCGCCATCCTCACCGCTGACATTGATGTCAGGGGCAACCGGCTGAGATGCAGGTCACAGCATCAGGTCGACTGCGCCACCGGTTCCGGGGCCGTGGAAAGCTCCGCCCGGTGCCTGCTGTTGGCCCCGATCAGCACGTCGAGTGCCTCCCGGGTCTCGATCAGGTGCGCGATGTCGGCGTCGATCCGGTCGCGCTCGCGCAGCATCGCCGTGAACGTCGCCTCGGCAACGTCCAGGTCACCCGGGATGTCCACACACGGCAGCACAGTCGCGATCACCCGGCTGGACATCCCCGCGTCGAACAGCTGCCGGATGAGCGACACGCGCTGGACCGCAGCATCGGAATAGTGACGCTGCCCCGCGGCGGAGCGTGAGCTGGTCAGCAGTCCCTGGTCTTCGTAGTACCGCAGTGAGCGCGGACTCACGCCCGTGCGCTTTGACAACTCGCCTATCCGCATCCTTGAGAGCCTACGTCCGCGGCCTCCAGGTTCAGACCGTCGATGAGTCATGGACGCTTGCCGACACCCCTCCGCAGGGTTGCCTTCCCGGCCTCACGACTGAGCACGTTCGTCTGTACACGCCTGGGTACTTTTCTCAGTACGCCGACAACGCTGGGCAAGCCGGGAGGGCCGTGACATCCTGCGGCAGTGCTTTTGAGTGATCATGCAAACAGCGTCGAGCTCCGCACGCTGAGCTATCAGTTCGCTGCGGCCCAGGGCAACCGCTACGACGACAACTGGCTCGTCATCGGTGGCACGGTGACGACTCCCGACGGCAGCTGGTCCTTCACCGATCCCGCTTTGCTGACCCACGAAGCCCGCCAGGTCACCGCGTGGATGCGCGCGGCGGCCGCAGGGACAGTAGCTGTGACCCGGCCTGATGCCGAAGGCTATTTGTCCCCGGACACATGGTTCAACGAGCCAGTCCTGGCCTTCAGCCTCGCCGACCGAAGCGAAACCGGGGCGGTGATTCGCCTTCACCTGTCCCTAGAGGCGACACCCCCATGGCGCAGGGCGGACATCTACCAGTACTTCGTGGAGGTGCGTGTGGACACAGCTGCACTGCTTCACGCAGCCGACCAGTGGGATCTTGCCTTGGCTTCCTTTCCAACCCGCTGATCAACGTCAGTCTCACCAAACGCGGTCCGCCGGGCCCAACACAGGCTCCGAGGCTTGACTTCTCCATTGGGAAGCCCGTGGGAGCGTCTTGGATGGCCCGCAGCGCATGCGTGACCCCTGGCTGGGTTTCGCTGTCACTGGTTCCGTTTTACGGTCAGCGCATGGTTGATCAGCAGGGGGCGCGCCTGCGCGTCGGCGCGGCCGAGCGCCGCGCCCGCCTGGGCGTCCGGCACCTCCTCGCGCCCGCCCACCACGCCGAGCGGATGCCGGACGTCGCCCGGGCACTGATCGGTCTGCACGCCACCGACCCGTCCACGGTCTTCCTGGCGGCCGCCGCCCGTACCGGCCGGCCGGACATCGCGGCGATGGAGCAAGCCCTGTACGAGGAGCGGTCCTTGGAGCGGATGCTGTGCATGCGCCGCACCATGTTCGTCGTCCCGGCCGCCCTCGCCCCCGTCATCGAGGCATCCACCAGCCGCGCGATCGCCGCGAAGGAACGGGCGGGCTGCGCCGCCTACCTCCGCGACGGCGCCGGCTGGAGTGCCGAGCGGTACGCGGCCGTCGAAGCCGATCTGCTGGCCGCGCTCGCCGACCGCGGCGAGGTGAGCGCCGCCCAGCTCGCCGCCGACGTACCGGCGCTGCGGAAACAGGTGATCGTCGCGCCGGGCAAGCCGTACGAGGCCCGCCAGGCGCTCTCCTCACGGATCCTGCGGGTCCTGGCCGCCGAGGGCCGCATCCGGCGCGGCCGCCCCAACGGTGGCTTCAACTCCAACCAGTTCCGCTGGGCGCTCTCGCCGCTCGCCGAGGCAGCCGAGGCGTGGGAAACGGGCGAGGCGAAGACGGAGCTGGCCCGCCGCTACCTGGCTTCCTTCGGGCCGGCCACCGTCGATGACCTCAAGTGGTGGACCGGCTGGACCCTCACCGACACCCGCAAAGCCATCGCCGCCACCGGCGCCGAACTCGTCGACCTCGACGAAGGCACCGGCTACCTCCTGCCCGACGACCTCGACCCGGTCGCCGCCCCGGAGCCGTGGGTCGCGCTCCTGCCCGGCCTGGACCCCACCGCCATGGGCTGGCGCCACCGCGACTTCCACCTCGACCAGTCCCACGTCCCCGACCTCTACGACCGCAACGGCAACATCGCCCCACCATCTGGGCCGACGGCCGCATTATCGGGGCCTGGAGCCAGCACCCCACCGGCCGCATCACCACCCATCTGCTCACCGATCCCGGACCGGACGGCCGCCGTGCCGTGGACGCCCGAGCCCGCGCCCTGGCCGCCTGGCTCGGAGACCTGCGCATCACCCCGCACTACCGCACCCCGCTGGAACGTCGCCTCGCGCAGGGACTGTGACCTGGCCTGTGACCAGGCCGCCGAACGACCGTCAGGGTGCCCTCCGGACGAGGGCACCCACCGGTTCCGGCTTTGGAATCCGAAGAAGTGGACTGCACCTGCTACCGGGCCGTGCATGATGGCAGAGGACTGCTGGGGGCGAGGGTGAGACGACAGGAACTCGCGGACGCGTTGGACGCCGAGCTGATGAAGCGGCTGCTGCCGGCGACCGCAGTACGGGCCATGGGTAGCTGGCTGGTCGGATCGGCCCAGTACGCAACCGGTGCGGGTGCTCATGCCGTGAAGTACGTACCTCAGCGCTGGTCGGGCATCGAGCCGTGGCCCGACCAGTTCTCCGAGCGATCGCAGGCAGAGGCCGCGACGGTCACCCGCGCCCAAGTGGTGGCGGTGGTACGCGAGGCCGTGCTGGACGGACGGTGGTCCGAAGCTCTCGTAGCCTCGTATGTGTGGGGGCAAGGCGGCAAGGGCTACGGTCCCCACCGCCTCAGGAAGATCCTGGCTGAGCCGAATGTCGCTGATGCGCTGGCGGAGGCCGAGACGGCCCTTCGGAACGAGGGTGCGGTTGCCGCGTATGGCGTGATGTGCGGATCAGTGAAGTGGCTGGGACCGGCATTCTTCACCAAGCTCCTCTATTTCATCGACCTTTCCCTGGACGCTCCCGCGACCCCTCGTACGCTCGTTCTGGACCAAAAGGTCGCGCGCGTCGTCCGCGCCCACGCCACGCGGGTCGGCCTTGAAAGCGGACTGGCAACGGCGTCAGCGGTGGCCACCTGGACTTGGTCGGACGCCGACTGGACGCCGCATCGCTACGGGGTGTACCTGCATTGGATTGAGGCTGCCGCCCAGCAGCTGGCCTCCTCCGCGATCGGGTGGCCTCCTGCCAGCCCGGATCTGCTCGAACTGGCCCTGTTTGACGGCGCATGGGATCCAGCGACCTGACTCCCGAGTGAAGCCGTTTCGCTTGCGACGCCGCGACGCCGCGACGCCGCGCCGGTCCGGGGCGCATCCCGCACGGCTCAGCTGCCCTGCGACGGACGGGGGCCGGGTCCTGCCGGGGGCCTTCGAGGAGGGCCCGGGAGCCTTCCTGTACCGGCTGGCCCGGCGCGGTCAGCGGCCCGACGAGTGGACGCCCCGTCCGCCCCCGGAGGGTTCGCGTTCCGTCCGGGCCGCAACCGTAGGCGCGCCGGCGTGACCCTTGCCGGCTGTACGCGTTCGCAGGGCATGAACCACATGAAGCGTGTCCTTGCCGCCGTCGCCCTCGCCGGAGCGGCGCTGTCCGTCGCCGACGCCGCCCACGCTGCTGACGGTCCGCAGGGCCCTTTGCCCCCCATCGAGAACCTCGGCGCCGGCCTGTCCACCGACCGCCTCGGCAGCGGCGAACTCGCGGGCGACGTCGTCGCGGAGGGCGGGCTCGTCGGCACGCTCACGGGCGGCCTCGGGAACTGACCCGCAGCCCGCGAGGAGGGCCGGCCATAGCGCGGGCCGGCCCGGGTAGGGGCCCGGTACCGAGGTGCGGTCCAGCCTCCCGGCTGCGACGGGGCCGTACCCCGGCGTGTACAAGCGGGCCACCGCCGCGAACGTACCCGGCCGCTCCACCATGAACCACGACCAGCTCGCCGACGCCCTCGCCGCCCCACGGGGCCGTGGCGCGGCCGCCTGAGGGCAGGCCGGCCCACGTCCCGGCGTCGTCATTCGAGGCGACCGACGTGCATGATGACTATGGCCAGGGGAGCCCTGGAGATCTCGTACACGACGCGGTAGCGGCCCACGTGGATGCGGCGCAGCCGCGAGCCGTGGGCGGCGGCCCCCGCGGGGCGGGGCTGACCGGCGAGGAGGTCGACGGCGTGCAGCAGCTGCCGCAGGCCGTCCGGGTCGTCCGCGAGGTGCCGGGCCGCCCTGGAGACCGCGGCCTCGTCCCACACGATGCGGTATCCCATCGGCTGACTCCCTCCGTGCCGGTACCGGCCGGGCCCGACCGCGCCGAGGGGGAGATCCGCGGGCACGGCGCGCGTGACCCGTCCCACGCCTGCCCGGCCCCCGGGGCCGTATGCCCGGGCCCGGGGCCGCGCCGAAGGGTGCCCGGCCGCGCGCTCGGGGCGCCGGTTGACGCGTCGCGTCGGACCGGCAGCAGATCGGGAGGGCGCCGCGGCGTGTTCGACGCGACGACCGTCCCCACGACGTCGTTCAGGCGGTCCGGGTGGTTCGGGTGGTCTGGGCGGTCCGGGTGGTCTGGCTGGTTGGGGCGGTCCGGGCGGTCCGGGCCACCGAGCCGTCGCCGGGAGGAAGCCGGAGCGGGCGGGTGACGGCAGCCCTGAAGTCGGCCAGTCCGACGGCCAGGGCGGCGCGGGAGGACGCCGGCATGGCGGCCATCGCCTCCGTCAGGGCCTGTTCTCTGCGCTTGCGCAACTGCCCCAGGTAGGTCCGGCCGGCCGGTGTCAGCGTCACCCGGGACTCGCGCCGGTCCTCGGGCCTGGTAGTGCGTTCGAGGAAGCCGATGGCCTCCAGGCGATCACACAGCCGGGTGACGGACGGTGGCGCCGCTCCGAGGAGTTCACCGAGCACACGCAGGTTGATCCCGGTGTTGCTCTCTATGAGGAAGAGGACCCGCGCCTGGGCGGAGGAGACGGGCGTCGTGCTGACCGTGTCCCGGCCCCGTTCCCAGACCACCTCCAGCAGCTCGATCAGGTCGCTCATCTCGGCCACCCCGGACGCGGCGTGGAGGGGGGGTCGGTTCGGACCACGACTCATGTGACACTCCCCACCTGACGCATACGCTGCCCTTGTCCAACGAGTCGGCGGACCCGCTGACCCCATCTTGGCAGCTCCGAGAAAGGCAGGACCGAAGCCCGTGGCACCATCCGAGGGAGTGGAGCGCATTCTGCGCGCCTCCGCACCGCACGAGCTCGTCGACACGGTACGGGAGGTACTGGCCGCCCGGTACCGCGCGACCTCCGCCGAGCTGCTGATGGCGGACTACGCCTTGGCGCGCCTCCGTCCCGTCAGCCCCCGCGATCCCGCCACCGCCGCATCCGTCCCGGTGCACGGCAGTGCCCCCGGCCGAGCCTTCGGAGCGCAGGAGGCGCACGTGGTCGCCCAGGGGGACGACACGGCGGTGCATCTGCCGGTGAGCGTCCGCGGTGACCGGCTGGCGGTCCTCAGCGCGGTGTTCCCGGCGGGCGCCTACGGTCCCCACCTCCTCGGTGACCTCCAGGAGACGGCTGACGCGCTGGCCCATGAGCTCCTCGTGGCCGAGCGCGACACGGACCTCTTCCTGTGCGCGCGGCGGGCCGCCCGTCTCACCCTGGCCGCGGAGATGCAGTGGCAGCTGCTGCCGGGGCGCTCCTGCTCGCGCCCCGAGTACGACCTCGGTGGCCATCTGGAGCCCGCGTACGCCATCTTCGGCGACAGCTTCGACTGGTCGGCGTCCGCCGACGATCTGGTCCTGACCGTCAACAACGGCATGGGCGAGGGGATCGACGCCGCCCTGCTCACGCACCTCGCGGTGAGCGCGCTGCGCAACGCGCGGCGGGCCGGCCTGGCGCTCGCGGACCAGGCCGCCCTGGCCGACCAGGCCGTCTACGGTCAGCACCAGGGCGAGCAGTACCTGGCGATGCTGCTGCTCCGCTTCTGTCTGCGTACGGGGGAGGTGGAGGTCATCGACGCCGGCTCGCCGCGGATCTGGCGGCTCCGTCAGGGGGAGGTGGAGGAGGTCGAGCTGGAGGCCCAACTGCCGCTGGGCATGTTCGAGGACACCGTCTACACCTCGCAGCGGTTCCGGATGCTTCCCGGCGACCGGCTGTTCTTCCTCAGCGACGGGGTCTACGACGTGGTGTCGCCCGCCGGAGAGCGGTACGGCCTGCACGCGTTCACCCGGGCCGCCATGGAAACCCGGCTGCTGCCGCCCTCGCAGGTGCCGCAAGCGGTGCTGAGGGCGCTGGCGCAGCACCGGGGTGAGATCAAGGCCTCGGACGACGCCATGGTCGTCTGCCTCGACTGGCACGGCCGGGCCGGGGTGGGGGCCGGGGCGGACGAGGGGGCGGGTGGGTCGTAGGGGGCCGGGGCGGGACCGGCCGTCGCCGCTGCCCGGTCGCCGCCGCGGCGGCCCGGGCGGGGATGATTGACCACTTTGAATATTGCCCAGCGGCAAATGATCGCTAAGCTCCTCCCTGACGAAGCAGGCGACCGTCGCGCGTGCGCACCTCGGGGCGAGAAGGGAAAGCAACACGTGGAGAGCTCTCCCGGCGTGGAGCCCCGCCTTCCCGGCGCCCGCGCCGCCTCGCGCACGAGGTGCCCGGCCCGGGGGACCTCGTCCGTCGACGAGGACCGGCGCCGAGACCCGTGCAGCGGCCCACGACCGTGCGTGCCGCGGGACGAGTACGCCGTCGAGGCCTTCGCCGAGACCGTGATCCACGCCCGCAGGAACTGGCGGCGGACATCAGCCAGCCGACCGACGCGCCGTACCCCACCCCGAGTGGTGAGCCGGCGCCGACCGTCCCACGCCATCGAAGAATCAAGAGGGAACATGGACACGCAGAACGCCGGCGCGCGCAACTACGTCGAGATGAGGTCCGACGGCGACGTGCGCATCGTCGTCATGGCCGGCGAGTTCGACATGGACACGGTGGAGGAGCTGCGGACGGCGATGGATCCGGAGGTTCCCGGCGTCGCACGCTTCGTGCTGGACGTCTCGGGAGTGACCTTCGTGGACTCGACGGCCCTCAGCATCATGCTGCAGCCCGCGTTGAACCGGCACGTGGTGCTGGCAGGGCAGGTGCCGCACCGGCTGGCGCGCCTGCTGGAGATGACCGGTGCGAACCGGGCGTTCGCCAGCGCCGAGAGCGTGGCCGAGGCCACGGTGGTCCACCTCCCGCCGCAGAAGCGGTAGTGCTGTGGCCGGAAGGGTGTGCCGGGTCGCGGCGTCCGGTGCGGTGCATCGCGAGGCGGAGGGCCGCGGCTCGTACTGAACGTCGGCCGTGAGGTCATGGCGGGCACCCGCGCGGAGGGGGAGGGAGGCGCAGGTGCCCACGGGTGGCGGCCGGGGCCGCTCACCGGGCCGGCCGCCCTCTCCAGCGTAGGTTCATCGGCCGCGAGCGGTCACCTGACGGCCTTGGGGGCGGCCCTTGTCCGGCGGTCCCCGGCGTGTCCCGGGCGTCCCCGGTGTGGGGTGCGGGGCGAGGACGGGGAGCCGTTCGTCGCCCCGGGTCTCGACGTCCCGGGCCGGCGGCGCGGAGGGTCGCGGCGAGGGCGAGGCCGAAGGCGTGCCGCAGCCCGGCAGGTCCGCGGGGGCGGCGGGGGCCGCGGCGGCGGGTCCGGGTCCTGATGATCCGGGTGGGCATCCACCCCACCACGAGGCCGCGGGCGTGCCGGACCAGGTGGACTCCCTCGGTGCCCGTGGCGACGTCGTCGAATCCGGCCTCGGTGGGCACCCGGCGCACCCGTCGGAGCAGGGTGGCTTCCTCGATCCCGCACAGCGAGGGACTGCGGGGAGCACCGCCGGGGGTCGCGCCGCGGGCCGCGTGCCGGTAGCGGCTCGGTCCGGCGGCCCGTGGTCCCGGACCGGCTGCGAGCCGCTGCGGTCCGGCCCCGGACCCGTCCGCCGGGCCCGTGACCGTTCCGCCGGGCCCGCGCCCCCGTCCCGCTGGGCCCGCGCCCCGGCCGCCGCCCCGGCCCGCCGCCCCGGCCCTCCGCCATGCCGCTCCGGCCCCCGCCGGGCTCGCCGCCCTGGCC